>NZ_RXFM01000030.1 GCF_003953955.1 Candidatus Aquarickettsia rohweri
TTCTTTCACTCTTATTGGTATAAATTTATTTTTTACTGTATTTCTTTTATTTCCTACAAGAATTCTGTGCCATTTATAAAATGTACTTCTCGGCACATTCTTTTGCTTACAAAATTCATATTTACTTACATTACTTTTTTTTATATTCTTCTACTAGCTCTTTCCATTTTTCATTACTTATTCTTTTTTTCTTTTTTTCTAATAGCATCATTAGCCTCTATTTTTTTAGGCTTTTGTTCTACCACTTATTTTTATTCTTGCCTAGATGCCCTTATTTTAGCGCTTACTTATCAACAAATATAACAACAACTCTGGATCACCACAGTTGGAATTGCATTCCTCCTTCGTGATGACTCCAAGAGATGATGTGTTTCATGATGACAAAATTTGGTATAAATTTTAACTTCTTATCTGCGGCTCGGGCTATATTAAATCCAATTTTATTTTTTAACTTCTTTACTAAAGTAAAAAGAAATATAAAAGATAATATTGCTATTACAAACATAGATATTATAAAAGAAATATACTCTCCTTTTATAATAGTGCTTCTGATTTAATCTTATAAGTTAAATAAAGAAGTCATAAATTTGTAGAAATAAAATTAAAAATTTTTATTTACTTTTTATTATTAGTTTTAAGCTTTAAATTTAATAATAATTTTGATAATGCTGATTCTTTTGATTCTGCATAAATTATTGATTTTAATAGGTAGTTTTTATTAACTAGTTTTTTTTGTATCATAGAGCTACTGTAAATTGCAAAATATATTGAAATACATAAAAAAATAAAATTTTTTATATTGCTATCTATTATTTCTAAAAAACTTAAACATGATATTATTATAGATGCTGATATATAAAATATAACCCCATTCCATAATCTATTGTATATTAGCCAAATAAAAGTAAACAAAAAGGCCATAAAAGATACTTTTTCTTCAACAAAAATACAATCTTGTAATATTGAATCTTTATTAATATTCGTTTTGTTGCAATAAACCAAAAAAGTTTTACTCATAAATATACTATATTGTTAACTTTGCTAATATGTATATCACTGCTATTGAGAATAATAAATAACTTATTGTAAGAGTTGTATTCATACATTTTTGTTCTACATCTTGTTTTGATTCTAATTCACTAACAATTTGTTCTAATTTATTTTGTATTTTACTTGTTTTAGCTACATTCTTTAAAAAATTTTCTTTATCACCCTGAAATAAGTCTTTCTGATCTAATATATCGATAATTTTAGATAAGTCTCCTTCTTTGGAAATTTCTTTTATTTTTTCTGAAATTTCTTTTTTAAATTTTTTACTTTGAATAAATTTATCAAGAAATTTAATAATATTTTGTGAAAATAACTTAGATAAATAAGAAAGTTTTTGAATTTTATATTCTTTCTGAACTTCGCTGAATAATAATAGAAGCTTAAAATAACTTGTATTTTTGATTATTAAGTTATTGAAATATAAATATTTTGTTAAGTAATCATCTTCTAATTTTGAATGTAAGAAAAGAATTAAATATAAATTATTAAAAATAAATTTTTCAGAAATATTATTTTCATTGATAAATTTTAACATGTCAATTGGAGAAAAAATTACCTTTTTTGAAGGTAAGCCAAATATATAAGGTAATTTTGGATAGGTTTTATTTAATGCATAAAGAAAGTTTGATAGATAATTATCTTTTGCTTTTTTTGCTTTTTCTTTATAAATTTTAATAAAACTATGTGATTTGTTGTGAATTTCAGAATTAAGTGAAAATTCATTAATGTAAAATTGATAATCAATAATTTCAGATAACAATTTTAATTCGTTATGTTTATTATTTTTAATTAAATTGATAACGAAATTACAAATAGAATAATTATCAAAGCTGAAAGATAAATTTTGTATGCTAAATATATCTTTATTGCCTAATATTTTAATAATTTCAGCTATAACTAAATCATTTATATTAAGATACTTAGTTTCAAAACGACCTGTTGTTATATTTTTATTAAGTAGGTGCTTAATTTTATATAAAGATTGAGCATTTTTATAATATTTAAATAAAAAAGTTTGTAGTTTTCCTGAAGAAAATAAATTTTTTGTCTCAAATAAGTTAGAAGCAAGTTCATGTGATAAAATGTTTGCATTATAAATCTTTTTATTATTAAAAATAATTGGTTCAGAAAAATCATGCTTTTTAATCTTAGGAAAAAAGTTTTTTAAGGCAGGTATGTTTGATAGTTCATTATATCCAAACCTTTCTTTGTCACTATCATTAAGAAGTCCTCTTATAATTTTGTTAATAGTTCCAGTTAAAATCTTGTTTTTAATAAAGTATCTATAAGAACCAGATAGTATTCTGCCAGAATTTAAATCTTTGATATTAGGTTTTTTAATACTCTTTCCAGTTGTGAGTTCTAAACATACAATACCAAGTGCATAGTAATCAGAGCTTTTATTAATATTGCTTTTTGCATAAATATTAGATTCTGATATGTTTAAACATTCATAAACTGGGGATTGATTATATCCAAATGGTGTTGTAAAGCATTCATCTAAAATAAAATTTCCAGATTTTGAAAGATAAATATTATCTAAATTAACTGAACCATGTGCAATCCCTTGATCATGTAGATTTTTTAAAGTTTCCTTAATGTTATAGAGTATATTTTTTATTATATATTTATCTGAAAAAGACTCATTTTTATCGATTAACTCACCTAATGATACTGCAAAGATGTCGTTAAAGATTACGGCAATATATTCTTCATTAGTATCGTGAAATTCAACGATTCCTATATCAATCGGATTATTAAAATTTTCTATTTTATTTGATGTTAAATTAACTATAGATTCTAAATAAAATAAAAAAGATTTATCAAATAATTTAGCATAACAATGATTTTGACTAGATTCTTGTAAATCATTGACAGCATATGCTACACAAAAATCATTTGAAAAAGATTTTAAAGGTTTTGTCTTATCAATAATAAATCTATCATTAACAATATTAGATTTATGGCACCTTTTTATAATGTTTTTATCTAAAAATATTATATTATCATTAATATTTTTATTTTCTGATATGTTATTATCATTAATTTCTGCAACTTTCATTTTTATTAAGTTGGAATAAGTTTTTTGCTTCTAAAAGCACTTGATCTACATGACCACTAATTTTAACATTACGCCAAATTTTTCTAATTATACCACTTGAGTCAATTAAAAATGTACTCCTTTCTATACCCATATAATTTTTCCCAAACAAACTTTTTTCCTTCCAAATATCAAGTTTTTTACATAAATTACATTCTATGTCAGATATTAATTCAAAAGCAATTTTTTGTTTATTTATAAAATTTAAATGGCTTTTTATGCTATCTTTGGATACTCCAAAAATTAATGTATTGCATTTTTTAAATTCATCATAGCTATTTGTGAAGTTATTAGCTTCTATGGTACACCCAGGTGTAGAATCTTTGGGATAAAAATATAAAATGTAACTTGTCCCTTTTAGATTCTTTGGTGAAATGTCTTTTCCACTTGATGAAGGAAGTGAAAAAGATGGAATAGGATCGTTTATAGAAACCATTATACAATACTATAATTTACTTATACTTATAAGAAAGTAGGTTAAACTTGTTGTATAATTTGTCAATATTTACTTTTATATTGTTTATATCTATAAAATTAAATATAGGTATTAAAGTCTTATTGGTAAAAAAGGTATGCATAATTTTTCATTAATATATGTTACTTGTAAAAATAAAAATGAAGCTAATTCTATTGCAACTATACTTGTTGAGGAAAAATTAGTGGCATGTGCAAATATAATTAATAGTGTAAAATCAATTTATTATTACAATAACCAAATTCACTATGATAATGAAGTGATATTGATATTAAAAACTCAAAGCAAATTATTTGATGAAGTAAGATTAAGAATTTTAAAGATACATAGCTATGAATCTCCATGTATAGTTGAAATCAAAATTAGTAATGGTGAAAAGAGTTTCTTGGATTGGATAATATCTTCAACAAGCATTTAAATTCTTCAAAAATAGAATCCTTGATTTTTCATAGATATGAGAGTAATAATTATGAAACTATGGTTATATCTTGAAATAATTAAATGAGTGATAATTCAGATTTTTTTTCGCAGAACGCAATATTTATTGAGGAGTTATATAATAAATATTTAAAAGAACCAGATTCAGTAGACGATATTTGGAAAAAGTATTTTGCGGATTTAAAAGAAAATGTTGATGATTTTAACAATTATTTTTCTGGTCCAAGTTGGAAAAAAAGGGGTAATAAAATAGTTGGTTATCAAGATAAAGTTAAAAAAGGTATAAAAAATAGTAAAACTGAATCAAATAATCAATTTAATGATCTTACTATAAAAGCAATTCAATTAATTGATGCTTTTAGGATTTATGGACATATTGCTGTTAAATTAGATCCACTTAATCTTAACAATTCAGCGTTTCCAAAAGAATTAGATTATAAAAACTATGGTATTAAAGATGAAGATTTAGAGCAAAAAATTTATCTAAATGGCATTTTTGGTCAAAATGAAATGCAGTTTAAAGAACTATATCAACGTCTCTTAAACACATATAGTGGGAGATTTGCTATAGAATTTTCTCATATAGATAATTTGCAGGAAAGAGAGTGGCTTAGAATAAAAATAGAAAATGATGCTGGTGTAATTAATTTAAGCAAAGATAAAAAATTTAAAATATTAGATAGCATAGCGAAAGTTGAAATGTTTCAGGAATATCTGCATACAAAGTTTCCTGGTGCTAAACGTTTTTCTATTGAAGGAGGTGAGGGAACAATAATAGCGCTTGAAGAAATTATTCAGGTTTTGGCTAAAGATAATATGGAAGAAATTATTTTTGGAATGGCTCATAGAGGCAGATTAAGTGTATTGACTAAAGTTATAAATAAACCTTATCATGCTGTCTTTTCTGAATTTAAAGGAGGTATTTTTATACCAGAAGAACTTAATTTGCCAGGTGATGTAAAGTATCATCTAGCTTTTTCTTCTGATATTGAAATTGATGGAAAAAGTATTCATTTAACACTTACACCCAACCCATCACATTTAGAAACTGTAAATCCTGTTGTATTAGGTAGAGTAAGAGCTAAACAAGATTTAATGAATGACGAAGAAAGAGATAAGGTTGTGGGAATTTTGCTTCATGGCGATGCAGCTTTATGTGGGCAAGGTTCGGTGATGGAATCTTTAGCATTAGCTGGAATTAAGGCCTATGATTCTGGAGGCACGATACATATAGTAACAAACAATCAGATAGGATTCACAACCAATGCTACAGATGGAATATCGTCTAGGTATTGTACAGATATAGCTAAAATGATTAATGTACCAATTTTTCATGTAAATGGTGATGATCCTGAGGCCATAGCATATATTAGTAAAATAGCAGCAGAATACCGATCAAAATTTAAAAAAGATGTATTTATTGACATAGTTTGTTATAGAAAATATGGGCATAATGAAGGTGATGAACCAATGTTCACTCAGCCAAGAATGTACGATAAAATTCGTACACATAATAAGCCTTCTGAGGTTTATACTGCTAAGCTAAAAAATGAAGGGAATTTTGATGAAAATCTATTTGAAAAAAATAAAGTGGAATTTAAAGGTTTTTTAGATCAAGAATTTGAGTTATCAAATAATTATAAAGCTGAACAAGCTGATTGGCTTAAAGGTGAGTGGCAAAATTTTGATGGATTTTTAACTGAAGATAATAAAAATGTAATTACAGGAGTAAAACATGAAGATTTAAAAAATTTTAGTAACGCATTAACAAATGCTCCTGATTCTTTTAAATTAAATAAAAAAATTGAACGATTGCTTAATAATAGAAAGCAAATGTTAGAAACAGAAGATAATATTGATTGGGGTATGGGTGAGACTTTAGCTTATGCTTCATTGCTTAAAGAGGGATTTAATATTAGATTTACAGGTGAAGATGTAGAAAGGGGTACATTCTCTCATCGTCATTCAGTTTTAACAGATCAGGAAAATGAAAAAAAATACATTCCATTAAATAATTTAGAAAAACATCAAATTGCTAAATTAGAAATATATAATAGTATTTTATCTGAATTAGCAGTTATGGGCTTTGAATATGGTTATAGTTATTCCAGTCCAAATAAATTAGTAATTTGGGAGGCACAGTTTGGTGATTTTGCGAATGGTGCTCAAATGATTATTGATCAATATTTAGTTTCTGGAAAAGCTAAATGGTTAAGAATGAGTGGGTTAGTTCTATTATTGCCACATGGATATGAGGGGCAAGGACCAGAACATAGTTCTGCAAGAATGGAAAGGTTTTTACAGCTTTCTGCAAACAATAACATTACTGTTGCAAATTGCACAACTCCTGCATCAATTTTTCATTTACTTAGAAGGCAGATGCTAAGAAGATATAGAAATCCATTAATAATAATGACACCAAAATCTTTGTTAAGGCATCATTTAGCAGTTTCTAAACTATCTGATTTTGCTGAAGATACACAATTTCAATCAGTAATCGGAGATGACTCTAAAGATGCCAATAAAATTAATAAAGTTATATTTTGTAGTGGTAAGGTATATTATGATTTACTTGAGGAAAGAGAAAAGTTAGCAAAAAATGAAGTTGCTTTAATTAGATTAGAAGAGCTTTATCCATTCCCTAAAGAAAAAATAATAAATCAAATCAACAAGTATAAAAACTTAAAGCAGATTATTTGGTGTCAAGAAGAACATAAAAATATGGGAGCTTGGAGTTATATCAAACCAAGATTTGATGAAGTTTTAGGAGAAGTTGATAGCAAATTGAGGATTGGATATATTGGAAGGGATGAATCAGCTTCACCTGCAGCTGGTTACTTAAAACTTCATTTAGAAGAGTTATATAAATTTTTACAAAAAGCATTTGAATAATAGGAGTTAAAAAATATGGCAGTTAATATTATAGTACCATCACTTGGAGAGTCAGTTACTGAGGCAACTATTGCAAAATGGCATAAAAAAGTTGGTGAACAAATTAGAGTAGACGAGCTTTTAATTGAATTAGAAACAGATAAAATAACATTAGAAGTTAATGCTCCTGCTTCTGGTACAATATCTGAGATAAAGTTTAATGAAGGAGATGTTGTTGCAGTCGGGGATACTTTAGGATTGTTAGAAGAAGGGGAAGTTTCTCAAGAGGTTGTAAAAAATGATGATGAATCAGAAAGTGATAGTATCAATACTAACATTGATTCTCAGCCTGTGCAAAATGATGTCCCTAAAGAACAAATTTTTTCACCAGCTGCAAGTAAAATTGCTTCAGAAAATAATATTCAAAATATAGAAAATCCAACTGGAAAAGATGGTAGGGCTACGAAAGGCGATGTAATATCTGCTATTTCTAATCCTCAATCTCAAAATCAAACATCTATAGTTACTCAATCTCAAGATCAACTTGAGGAGAGAGTAAAAATGACAAGGCTTAGAAAAACAATAGCAAAGAGACTTAAGGATTCACAAAATACTGCAGCAATTTTGTCAACTTTCAACGAAGTAGATATGTCTGCAGTTATTAAATGTAGAAAAAATTATCAAGAAGCATTTAAAGAAAAGCATGGAGTTAAGTTAGGATTTATGTCCTTTTTCGTCAAAGCTGTAGTTGCAGCATTAAAAGAAATTCCAGCTGTTAATGCTGAAATTGATGGAGACTATTTAGTTTATAAAAATTATTATAACATTGGTGTAGCAGTAGGAACAGAACAAGGGCTTGTAGTTCCAGTTGCAAAAAATGCTGATAAAATGGGTCATGCTGAGATTGAAAAAAATATTGTATCTTTAGGTAAGAAAGCAAGAGATGGTAAGCTTGCAATGAGTGATATGCAAGGTGGAACATTTAGTATTACAAATGGTGGAATTTATGGCTCATTGTTATCTACTCCGATAATTAATCCACCTCAATCAGGAATACTTGGAATGCATAACATTGTGGAAAGACCAATGGCAATTTCTGGTGATGTTGTAATTCGTCCAATGATGTATATTGCACTTTCTTATGATCATAGAATAATAGATGGAAGTGAGGCAGTTACATTTTTAAGAAGAGTAAAAGAAATGGTTGAGACTCCAGAGAAACTTTTATTTAATTTGTAAAATTTAATGGGTTATAGATTATGGAAAAATACGATATTTTAGTGATTGGCGGTGGTCCTGGTGGATATGTTGCAGCAATAAAAGCTGCTCAACTTGGTAAAAAAGTTGCCTGTGTAGATAATAAAGAATTTTTAGGAGGAACATGCTTAAATGTTGGCTGTATTCCATCTAAATCACTACTCAATATAACTCATAAGTATCATGATGCTAAGCATAATTTTGCATCAAGAGGAATAGAGTGCAAAGATATTAGTTTTTCTTTAGAAAAAATAATGGAAACTAAGTACTCAACTTTATCAGGATTAGGGCAGGGTATAGCTGGATTATTTAAAAAAAATAAAATTGATTACTTTAATGGAATTGGAGAATTTGAAACTAATAATAGGATTTTAATTAATTCAAATAATGGTGATAATATAACAATAGAAGCTGAAAATATTATAATTGCAACAGGTTCAGTTCCGATTACATTGCCTGATATAGAAATTGATGAAGAAAAAATAGTAACTTCTGATGGGGCTTTATCTCTTGAAAAAGTTCCAAATAAGATGATTGTGATAGGAGCTGGAGTTATTGGCCTTGAGTTGGGATCAGTATGGTCTAGGCTTGGTGCGAGTGTTGAAGTGGTAGAATTTGCTGATGATATATTGCCAGGTTTTGATCTTGATGTAAGAAAAGAAGCAAAAAAAATATTTGAAAAGCAAGGTTTAAGTTTTAAGCTTAAATCTAAAGTAACATCTGCTCAAGTTATAGAGTATAAAGTTGAAGTTAATATTTCTTCAGTCTCAAGTGATGATTCAGAAAAAATGGATTGTGATGTTGTGTTGGTTGCTGTTGGTAGGAAGCCAAATACTAAATCATTAAATTTAGACAAAGTAGGTATAAAATTGGATGATAGAGGAAGGGTAATTGTTGACGGACAATTTAAAACAAATATCCCAAATGTTTATGCTATTGGTGATGTTATTGCTGGACCAATGCTTGCGCATAAAGCTTCAGATGAAGGAGTTGTTGTGGCTGAAATTATTGATGGGCAACATGGGCATATTGATTATAATACTATACCAAGTGTTGTCTATACTCATCCAGAAATTGCTTTTGTTGGTAAAACAGAGGATGAATTAAAAAAAGATCAAATAGATTATAAGGTTGGTAAATTTCCATTTCTTGCAAATAGCAGGGCAAGAACTTCTTTAGAAACAGATGGTTTTGTGAAAATTTTAGCTTGTAAAGAGAGTGATCAAGTTTTAGGAGTGCATATTATAGGTGATGCTGCGGGAGAATTAATTGCTGAAGCAGCGGTTGCAATGGAATTTAAAGCTGCATCAGAAGATTTAGCAAGGATTTGCAATCCACATCCAACTCTAAACGAGGCAATTAAGGAAGCAGCGCTTGCTACTTATTTTAAACCAATTCATTTATAGTTTTAAAATTGAAAATTTTTTTAACCAATACTATCAACGGAGTAAAGCAAGAGTTTATTCCTATAGATAGGGGAAATATTAAAATGTATGTATGTGGTCCTACAGTATATGACAGGCCACATATTGGTAATGCAAGGTCTTCTGTGGTATTTGATGTTTTATTCAGATTATTAAAACATGTATATAATAAAGTTACATATGTAAGAAATATTACTGATGTTGATGATAAAATTATTGATTCTGCAAATAAAAATAATGAGAGCATTGAATCATTAACTACAAAGATTACAAAATATTTTCATGAAGATTTAGATAAACTTAATTGTTTATTACCAACTTACGAACCTAAAGCTACTGAAAATATCTCAGAAATGATTGATATGATTAGAAGGCTTATAGAGCTTGGGTATGCATATGTTAAAGAAGATCATGTATATTTTGATGTTGATAGTTATAGTAATTATGGAGAACTTTCTAAAAGAAAAATTGCTGATCAAGACATAGGTGCAAGAATAGAAGTTTCAAATTTGAAAAAAAATCCATTAGATTTTGTGCTGTGGAAGCCCAAAAAAGAACACGAGAAGATGTTTTTTGCAAGTCCTTGGGGTGATGGTAGACCTGGGTGGCACATAGAATGTTCAGTAATGAGTAAGAAATATTTAGGGGATAATTTTGATATCCATGGAGGTGGTATTGATTTAGTTTTTCCTCACCATGAAAATGAAATTGCTCAAAGTGTGTGTGAATCAAAAAGCAACAAATTTGCAAATTATTGGGTTCATAATGGATTTTTGACGGTTAATAGTGAAAAGATGAGTAAAAGCCTTAAAAATTTTACCACTGTTAAAGAGCTATTGGATAAAGGGGTTGGTGGTGCTGAATTGAGATATTTTTATCTTACTGCAAATTATAGAAAGCCACTTGATTTTAATGAAAAAGCATTACTTGATTCTAAGAAAAGCATAAATAAGTTTCAAAGATTTATCCAAAAATTTAATATTAAATTTGATGAAATATCAGGTGATTTGCCTGAGGAGTTCTTGAAGTATATATCTGATGATCTAAATACACCGCTTGCACTATCATTTATACATCAATTGGCAAATAAGGCATTAGATGGCAATGAGAATAGTGCTAATGATGTATATAATTGCTGTAAGTTTTTAGGTTTGGATATTAGGCAGAAAGAAGAGGAAATACAAGTCACACAGGAAGTAATAGAGCTTGCAGAGAAAAGAAAACGGCTAAAAATTGATAAAAATTGGCAAGGGGCTGATAAAGTAAGGATAGAGATAGAGAAGTTAGGTTATAAAGTAATCGATACCCAAGATGGTTATAAAATTGAACTTGTAAATTAAGGTTTTGTTATGTATAATAACTCTAAAAATAAAATTTGGGGTTGTTATGTCTGTATCATTTAAAATTATTAAAAATAATGATGAATCAAAAAATTTGCTAAATCAGATTTTTAGTTCCGCAAATAGTCCTAAGTCTTGTGCAATCTATGGAAATGGCAAGCATTGTGAAAAAGGTGTGGAAGGAAAATTAAAGCTTTGGGGTAATAGGGGAGATAACAGTAATGAAAGTGAATGTAAATTAGCTAGGGTTCTTACAATTGATGATGAGCCAGCAGCTTTATTTAATATTGGTATGACTGGATCACCTCCAACTGTATCTGATAGAACAGTGTATAATTATACTAATGTTTAATTTATTGATAATTTCTTAAATCAAGTAGAAAATTTATTATCTAATATTTCTTCTTATTATTTTACTAAAAACAATGTTTATGAATTTTCTGGTATATTTATTGTAGATAAGTTTTTAGGTGAAACAAAGACTATCTCTGATTCTATAGGTAATATGGCTAATGTTTGTAAAGCTGACGATGGTTTTACTAAAGCTTTTTTAACTATTAAAAAGAATCACCCATATCAAAAGGATATATTTGTAGGTTTTGGTGGAAAAGAATTAACTTGTGATAATTATGTTGAGCTTTTAGGAGAAAACTCATTCCATCCTGAAAGATTTAAATGTGAAGATGGGCAATTTAAAGAGTGCTTGTCTTGGGGAAGTGAAAAAGTACAGCACTATGGTTGGCATGAATCTGATAAATGTATAGATTTTATTGAAAAGACAGCATTTGTTTTTGACATGAATGAAGGGTACTTTGATTTTGGAAAGGGTGAGTTATAAATATATTTATAATACCTAAATTTAATATAATTATTCTTAATAATTTACCTGAGAAATATATGGTTTGATTTATTTGATAAGCTAATAATCCATTTCTCTCTCAAATTCCAAATTTCCTCAAGAGAATGCTTTTTATTAAGGCCTTTTTCATTCATCCATGAAATAAGATAATTGCGATGTAGTTCTATCTTTTTTTACCTATATCTAACGGTTTTAATTTATATGATTTAACTATTTCTGCTTTGTAAGCGCTAAAATAAGGGCATCTAGGCAAGAATAAAAATAAGTGGTAGAACAAAAGCCTAAAAAAATAGAGGCTAATGATGCTATTAGAAAAAAAGAAAAAAAGAATAAGTAATGAAAAATGGAAAGAGCTAGTAGAAGAATATAAAAAAAGTAATGTAAGTAAATATGAATTTTGTAAGCAAAAGAATGTGCCGAGAAGTACATTTTATAAATGGCACAGAATTCTTGTAG
>NZ_RXFM01000031.1 GCF_003953955.1 Candidatus Aquarickettsia rohweri
CTACCTGACTAAGCTTATCTATTGATTTGCGCATATCACATGCTTGATTATATATAAATATTTTGGTTCTTATACTTCCTATTAACATTCTAAAATTCCTACTATCGCTTTAATCTCTTCTATTTTGCATCCTTTATTAAACCCTATTCTTATCCCCTTTTTACTTTCTATTATCATCTCTGATTTTATTTCTTCACTTCTTTCTTCTTCGCATTCTTTCACTCTTATTGGTATAAATTTATTTTTTACTGTATTTCTTTTATTTCCTACAAGAATTCTGTGCCATTTATAAAATGTACTTCTCGGCACATTCTTTTGCTTAAAAAATTCATATTTACTTACATTACTTTTTTTATATTCTTCTACTAGCTCTTTCCATTTTTCATTACTTATTCTTTTTTTCTTTTTTTCTAATAGCATCATTAGCCTCTATTTTTTTAGGCTTTTGTTCTACCACTTATTTTTATTCTTGCCTAGATGCCCTTATTTTAGCTCTTACAATTTAACTCGAGCTGCATATAAGAAGTAAGAGATTTATAGCAAATTTTGTCATCATAAAGCGCATTATTAATGGATTGCCACGGATGCTATCGCATCCTCGCAATTACTGTTGCTATATATGTCATCACGAAGTGCTTTTTTCAATTTAGTCATTGCGAGGGCACAAAGTGCTCGTGGCAATCCAGGAAAATTATCAACAAATGTAATTAAGGTAACAATTCTGGATCACCACAGTCGAGACTTTGTCTCTCCCTCGTGATGACTGTAGTGTGGCATACATTGCTCCTTCGTGATGAAAAGACCTGGTATAATTTTCTAATTTCTTATCTGCAGCTCAGGTTATATTAGTTTAACTTTTTCAATCTTTGAAAATTTTTTTACAATTATTGTTTCATAAACTAGTATTACTGTTGCCATAATAATTATAGCCGATCCAATTATTGTTGTTAAATCTGGTATTTCATCAAAGATAATATAGCCTAATACTGCAGAAAAAATGAGCTCAATATATCTATATGGAGCTACTGATGAAACTTCAATTAGTTTAAAAGACTTTAGCAAGCAATATAGAATCAAATTACTAGTTATTCCTAGTAGAAATAAATAAAACAGATCATTAAACGTAGGAGTAATCCAATTATAAAACACAGGGATTATACTCAATATAAGCACAAAAAGACTAGAATAAAACAGCATGCTTATCATTGACTCTTGAACCGCAAAACGTTTGTTTATTATATCTAATAAAGCAAATAAAATTGCACTTATTAGAAACACCAATGATGTAAGATTAAAATCTGTGCTATTTGGATTAATTACAATAATAGTACCAATAAAACCTAGCATTGTTGCAATTAATTTTATGCGATTAAAAGATTCTTTTAAAAATATTCTTGCAAGAATTAAAATAAAAATTGGCATAATAAAATTTATAGATGTGACAACAGTGAGTTTTACAACTTTCAACCCTACACACCATAATATAATTCCCACAAATAATAAAAATCCTCTAATAAAATGTATTCTCATAATTGTAGAAGAGCTATATTTCTTCCTAAGAATAAATGGCAATAATACTATTACACTAAATAAATATCTAAAAAATATTATCTCATAAGAGCTGATATTATTCCCTACATATTTCATTATAACATCATTGATATTATCTAATAGTAAACTTAATATAAACCAGAAGATACCATATATATTTACTTTTAAAGTTTTGTGCATAAATTTTATTTTTGATTATTTACTTTTTTAATTTTCACTACCCAATCTAAGCCATGGCCAATTTTATTATGTTTCTTAAAATTGGCTTGATTAGTAGCAATTCCCAAATAAGTTATGCTATTGATATATAAAAGCTCTTATTCAAGCTTTGCATCAGCAAATGTGTTGAAAAATCTAACAATCTTTTCAAAATACTTATCTTGATTGAAAAAAATTATCAATAAATATTCATTATTTACTTTAAAATTATATTGCTTAATAATATCTAAACTAATATTTGTCCAAACATTACCATATCTATCATAACTAATAATATTGCCAACTAATGAATCTTTTTTTATTTTATTAAACGGTGAAATTTCATGAGTTAAATCTGATATTTTTAGGTTATTATCAACTGAATAAATAACCCCTTTCAATTCACTGACTGTTCCGTCAAAATTGCCAAAATCCGTAAGAAGTACAATTATATTACTTGATAAAGTATTAATTTCATCCATTATCTATCTTCCATATATAGCACTGGGCACTAGATCATATATAAATTATTATGTCAATAACTCTTTAAAATAGTGTTACATTTTCTTATCAGATTTCTGTTTTTCTAAGTTATTTCTCTGAATTTTGTTAAATTATTTTTTATTAATCTCTCTCCCTCTTTAAAACCTATATTAAATAAATTTAATTTATCTTTCTTACTTAAATTATCAAGCCAATCATATTTTGAAGTATCAATATTAATAGATAAGTCAGCAAGATTTTCTTGTTCTAAAGATAGTTGATAATAAGTCACCCAACTACTTCTATATAATATTGATATATTATTTAAAATGCCATTACTAGGTGGTGGAGAAACAGCATTTACTGCAATAATTAATTTCGGCTTAAACCGCATAGCTTCCCTAACTGGAACTGGAGAAATAACTCCACCATCAACAAATAATTTATCACCTATTTTTATAGGCTTATATAATCCAGGTATAGCACAACTTGCAAATATACTATCCTTTATTGGACCAGAATTAAAAATTGTTGATTTATTAAAACTTATATCTGTTGCAATAGATACTAGAGGAATTTTTAATTCTTCATAATTTTTTGACTGAACATATAGATTTAAAAATTTTTCAAATTTTCTATATCCAGCTGGAGTATTAAACAAAGTTGCACTAAAAAAATTTGCAGTTGGACTACCTTGTAAAAAATCTTTTCTATTTGCATTTATTAAAATTTCTTTTACTTTATCATAATTTTTACTATCTGCATAAAGCAAAACTACTAGCGAACCAGCACTAGAGCCAACTATTAAATCTATTGGTATATTATATTTTTCAAAAGCTGCAATAACTCCAGCATGGACTATTCCTTTGCTACCTGCCCCACTTAAGACTAAAGCTATATTTACTTGTTTACTTAAATATGTTTTTTGAGACGGATATTCAGTTATTTTATGATTAGAATATTTGCATGAACTCATTAATAATAGTAAAAGGAGACAAAATGCTCTCTTGTTTATTTTTAATATTATTTTCATTTTAAATTAAATTTAAAAGCTTATATTCATTAATATATTGGAAATATTACGCATAAATCTATTACTTTTTTAAGATAAATCTGCTCATTTTCCAAATTAATATTTTCATTATTAGCTAATTCATCCAATACATCTGCAATTAAATTTGCAACTAATTTAAACTCCTCTTCTTTAAATCCTCTAGTAGTTGCAGCTGGCGTCCCAAGCCTAATACCAGAAGTAACAAATGGTTTAGCATCATCAAAAGGAATGCCATTTTTATTGCAAGTTAAACCTACCTTTTCTAAGGATTCTTCAGCAATTTTTCCAGTAATATTCTGCTTTCTCAAATCTACCAAAATCAAATGTGTATCAGTACCACCTGTAACAACGTTATAGCCCCTACTCATCAACTCTTCTGCTAGCACCCTTGCATTTACAAGAACCTGCTTTATATAATCATTAAACGATTGTTGTAATGCTTCACCAAAAGCTACAGCTTTAGCTGCAATAACATGCATAAGTGGCCCACCTTGAATTCCAGGGAATATTCCTGAATTTACTTTTTTAGCAATATCTTCATGGTTTGTTAGAATAATACCACCTCTTGGACCTCTTAATGTCTTATGAGTTGTAGATGTTACAATATGAGCATACTTAACAGGATTTTGATGACATCCAGCAGCAACAATACCTGAAATATGTGCCATATCAGCAAGCAAATAAGCCCCTACTTTGTCAGCTATTAGTCTGAATTTAGCAAAGTCAATTTTTCTTGGATATGCAGATCCTCCAGCAATAATTAATTTAGGCTTAGCTTCATCTACAATAGCTGTAATTTCGTCATAATCTAATTCATAACTAACTTTATCAACAAAATAATGCTCAATTTCAAACCATTTGCCAGATAAATTTACTTTAGATCCATGTGTAAGATGTCCTCCACAATCAAGCGATAAACTTACAATTTTATCATAAGGTTTAAGCAATGCAGAAAACACTGCCTGATTTGCTTGAGAACCTGAATGAGGTTGAACATTTGCAAAATTTGCTGAATACAGTTTTTTCACTCTTTCAATAGCTAATTTTTCTATTTCATCCACATATTCGCAACCACCATAATACCTTTTCCCAGGATACCCTTCAGCATATTTATTAGTTAAAATTGAACCTTGAGCTTCAAGAACAGCTTTGCTAACTATATTTTCAGAAGCAATTAGCTCTATTGAATTTTGTTGTCTGTTTAACTCTGCACCAATAAATTTTTTTATGATGTCATCTGTTTGTGATAAATTTTTGTTAAAGAAAGCTCTCTCCATAATTAAGAAATTTTAAGAAGTGGTACCCGCAGCCGGACTTGAACCGGCAAGGGATGAACTCCCCACGGATTTTAAGTCCGTTATGTCTACCAATTCCATCATGCGGGCACACAATATTTAGCATTATGTATAAACATTAAATTATTTCAACAACTTTTTATAATTTTAAGATTAATGATACAAAAAAATTGCATTGTCATTGCGAGAGCATGCCAATGCTCGTGGCAATCCATTTTTATTTTCAAATCAATTAATAATACTTACTCTTTATTAATCTCATCTAAAATGCTAATTTAACTTATTAAAACTTAGTAAATTTATAAATGATTGGAAAATTATTCGGTGAAATTTGTGATATATCTTCAGACCATATTATTGTTAACGTAAATGGAGTTGGATATATAGTTTTTTGCTCAGGAAGAATTATAAGCAGATATAATATTGGTGATAGAATTGAACTTATAACTCAAACCATAGTTAAAGAAACCGATATAAGCATTTTTGGTTTTGTAAACAGCATCGACAAAGAATTCTTTAATCATTTACTCACAATACAAGGAGTTGGAGCTAAACTTGCCCAAACAATAATAGGAAGCCTTGATGTTAATGAAATCATTCAATCTGTACAAATTAATGATGATACAAAATTCACAAAGATAAGTGGAGTTGGCCCTAAACTAGCAGCAAGACTTGTTAATGAGCTAAAAAGCAAAAGATTTATTAGTAAATTGCAAAATATTAAGATGAAGCAAGAGATTAATATTTCTGATAATAACCAATCTCAAATTATCCTAGATGCAACCTCAGCACTTTCAAATTTAGGATATGCTGAAACTCAAATTAATTCAGCTATTAACCAAATCATCTCTGATAAAGCAGATTTGGATAATCTTAAATTAGACATTTTAATTAAAGATTGTATTAAACTCTTATCTAGCTAAACTCCTGGATTATATAAAATTTAGTCATTGTGAGAGCATTTCACCTACCCTTTGTCATTGCGAGCGAATGGAGGCGGCAGCCGTAGTGTGACAATCCAGAAATACATCAATACACATAAATAAGGCAGCATCCCTGGATCACCACGCCACTAACGTGGCTCGTGATGACAATTGAGAAGATAGTGCCTCATGATGACTGCATTAAAAACGTCATTGCGAACAAATCTTTGATTTGTGTGGCAATCCATAAAAGTTATCAACCAACCAAATATACTTGGCTGTTTACTAATTTGTAATAAGCAGATTTCTTAGCCATCAATTCTTGATGACTGCCCTGCTCTATAAGTTTACCTTTATCAAGCATTAAAATTCTATCTGCATTTACTACAGTAGACAATCTATGCGCAACTGTTATGGATATTTTACCTTTTGCAATGCGATTTATTGCATCTTGAACAATCTTTTCATTTTTATAATCTAAAGCAGAAGTTGCTTCATCTAATAATAAAATCTCAGGATTTTTTAATACTGCTCTTGCCAGTGCAACTCTTTGTTTTTGACCTCCTGAGAGTCTTATTCCCTTTTCTCCAATAAAAGTATTATATTTCTTTGGCAATTGATTAACAAATTCATCTACAGCTGTGATTTTAGCAGCTTCTATAACTTGTTCCTTCATTGCTTTAGGATTACCAAATAATATATTTTCATAAATAGTTGATGAAAATATAATAGGATCTTGAGAAATATATGATATTTTACCTCTCAAGCTAGCTAATTTTAGATTTTTAAGTATGTTATTATTAATAAAAATATCACCTGAATTAATATCATAAAATCTCATTAACAACTCAAGTATAGTAGATTTTCCTGCTCCAGATTTTCCAACTATGGCAATTTTTTCATTATTTAAAATTTCAAAATTTAAATCATCAATCGTCTTTATATTATCTTTTGACGGGTAAGAAAAATAAACATTTTTAAAAAAAATACTTTTTATTTTATCCTGATTTATATCAGTTGCATTCAATTCATCATTAATATCAGACTTAACACTTAAAAAATCAGCAGCTCTTTCACAAGCTGCTGCAGATTTAATAATTTCACCAAATGTCTCAGATAAACCACCTATAGAACCAGCACAAATCACTGCAAGAAATATAAAAGATGATAGTTCACCAACACTCATATTTCCATTTACCACATCATATCCTCCATACCATAAAATGAGTCCAATTCCACAAAATACTAAAAAAATTACTATGAATATTAATCCAGATTTTGACTTAGCTAATTTCATAGCAGTTATAAAATTTGCTTTTAATGAAGAATTATATCTATCTTTTTCAGATTCTTCTGATGAATAAGCCTGAATTGTTTTTATTGCATTTATTGATTCTTCAGATATCGAGCTCAGTATTCCTTGTTGTTTTTGGGTTTCTTTAGATAATTTCTTAATCTTTTTTCCAAATAAAATTATTGGGATTAGAATTATCGGGATTAGAATTGTAATATATAAAGTAAGCTTTGGACTCATTGAAATTAACATTATAACCCCGCCAACTAACATAATAAAATTCCTGAGTGAAACTGATAAATTACTTCCTATTAAATTTTGAATTATTTGTGTGTCACTTTGAATTTGAGATATTATATTTCCAGTTTTTTCAGTTTCAAAAAAACTTGGAGATAAAGTAAGCAGATGACTAAATAAATCTTTTTTAATATCAAGAATCAAATTTTCACCAATAGAAGTTGTAAAATAATACCTCAGTGCAGTCCCTATAGCTAAAATCATTATCAATAAATTCTGATATATAAAAAACTTTAAAAAATTTGGATTTAAAGAATTTGAAAAAAAATTATCAATGATATAACTTAGGTATTTACTAAAAATCAAGACAGAAAAAGATGTAATAATCAGTGCTAAAAACATTATTATCAATTTAATTTTTTGTTTTTTTAAATATGGCTTTAAAAAATTTAGACTTGAAATTGATTGCATGTTAACTTAATTAAGTTTTATGTTTGTAAACATATATTATTAATTAATTTATTAAAGTAAATACTCACAGTTAGCATTATTATCATGATTCAATTTAAAAATACCTTTAAAATATTTTTTTGCTTATTACTTATTCCATGTAATTTACTATTTGCATCTCAACCAAATAATTGCTCATTTGCAGATGTTGTTGTAAAACTTAGCCCTGCAGTCGTGAATATATCAACAACTCAATTAATTGAAAACAATGGAAAAAATTTTCCCTTTTCAGAAATTCCAGAAGAATTTTTTAAATTCTTTGATATGCCAGATGAGTTTAAAAAATCTCCTTTTTCTGATAAGCCATCAAAAATTATATCATTAGGATCAGGTTTTTTAATTGATGAAAAAGGACATATTGTCACAAATAACCATGTCATAGATAATGCTCAAGAAATTAATATAACTGTAGGAGATAATGAAAAGAAAATTTATAAAGCTAAGGTCATTGGTAAAGATAAAAAAACAGATTTAGCTTTATTAAAAATTGATGCAAAAGAACCAATACCATTTGTAAAATTTGGTAATTCAGATAACGCTAGAGTTGGAGAACCAGTCATTGCGATTGGAAATGCATTTGGATTTGGAGGAACAGTTACATCTGGCATTATTTCTGCTAAAGGCAGGCATCTTGGCGGTCAATTTTATGAAGAATTTATTCAAACTGATGCTTCTATTAATAAGGGTAACTCTGGTGGACCAATGTTTAGTATGAACGGTGAAGTCATTGGAGTAAATAGTGCAATTGTTTCACCTAGTGGTGGAAATGTAGGAATTGGCTTTGCTATTCCTTCAAATACAGCTAAATCAATAATTTCAAAATTATTAAAAGATGGTAAAATTGATCGTCCATGGTTAGGCATAACATTTCAACCAGTGACAGAAAATATTGCTAAAGGTTTTAACCTAAGCAATTCTGATGGTGCAATTGTATCTAATATAATAAAAGATAGCCCAGCAGAAAAAGCAGGCATTAATATTGGTGATATAATAGTAAAATTCAATAATATAATTTTAAATAATATTAATAGCTTCCCAAAATTAGTTGCTGACTCACCTCTTAATACAAAGATACCTATTCAAATAATTAGAAAAGGTAAAATAATAAACTTAAACGTACAATTAGAAATTCCTAAAAGCTACCCTTTCAATCAAAATATAGAAGATAAAGCTGTAAAAACTACTTATCATGGAATAGAAGTAGTTAATTTAACTAAAAATATTAGGAATAATTATGGAATAAGTGATGAAATCAATGGTGTATTAGTTACTAAAATTGATAAAAGTTCAGATGCATATAAAAAAGGATTACAAACAGGAGATATAATTATTAACATTAACCAGGATGCTGTTAAATCTGCAAAACAATTCATTACTTTATTAACCAATATTAAATTAAAATCTAAAAAAGATGATGCTACAGCTGTACTGTTAGTTTCAAGAAAAAACAACAATTTTTATATTACAATCGATTTATATTAAAAATATAAAAACCGCAATATTAGTCAAGTTAATATGAGAATACAGGAGTAGAAATTAAAATGCTCTATTAGGTTGCTTTTAGTGAATAAAAGCGTATAATTTCTCTGTATTTAATATTTTTTATATTTATATTTTTAATGACTCAAGATAAACTCGAAACTCAAAAAAAAACCAAAGCAACATTAGGTTTAAGTACAAAAAAGCTTGGAGTTAAGATTCCAAATAAAAATTTATCTAATAATAATCTATCTAAAAAAAATAAAGGTACTGTTATTGTAGTTACTAAAACTAAGTCTTTAAAAATTACTGATAGCAAAAATAATAACGAACTAACTGATAAAGAAAGACAAGATAGATTAAAAGCAATTTTAAATTCAGATAGTCTAAAATCTATAAGTACTAATTTAGATACTAAAGAAAACAATCAAAATAATGAACAATCTTTAAATAAAAAACAAGTTAGCGAAATAAAAGAGCCTAATCCTAAAGATCAAAACGAAATAAAAAATTTAGATCATATTGGAAAAATTGAAAAAGAAAAAGTAAATAACACATCTTTTGAGCAATCTGATTCTGCAGGAGGTAAGCATAAAACTAATCTAAAAGCTCAAAATGATATTAAAAATAAATATTCAGATATAGATAGCAAAAATGAAATTGTAGAAGATAAAAGAGCTAACAAGAAAAAATCTAATATTATTTCAAAGAAAGAATCAAAAAAACTTTCCTTAACGGAAATATATAATTTAGAAAAAGAGGAAGAAGTATTTGAAACAAAAATCAAAACAATTAAAGTTCATTCTAAAAGCAAAAATAAAGAACATAAACAGTCAAAACAAGAAAAAATATATAGGGAAGTTAAGATTAGTGAACAAATTTCTGTTCAAGAATTAGCTAATAAAATAGCTGAAAAATCTGCTACTGTAATTAAAACTTTAATGAATCTTGGAATTATTGCAACAATTAACCAAACTATAGATGGAGATACAGCAGAATTAGTAGTACAAGAATTAGGGCATATACCTATAAGAGTAGATGAAGAGAATATAAAAAAATCATTGTTTAATGAAGTAGAAGATAACCCAGATTCTCTAAAACATAGAGCACCTATTGTAACAATAATGGGCCATGTTGATCATGGCAAAACTTCATTACTTGATGCTCTTCGCTCAACAGATATCGCATCTTCAGAACATGGCGGAATTACACAACATATTGGAGCATATAATGTTTCTTTAAATAATAATAATTCCATCACTTTTCTTGATACCCCTGGGCATGCAGCTTTTACTGCTATGAGAATGAGAGGTGCTAAAATAACTGATATTGTTATAATTGTTGTAGCTGCAGATGATGGAATAAAAGAACAAACAATTGAAGCAATAAATCATGCTAAAGCAGCTAATGTACCTATTATTGTAGCAATAAATAAAATAGATAAACCTGAAGCAAACATTGATAAAGTAAAAAATTCATTATTCACTTATGAATTAGTAACAGAAGATATGGGAGGTGACGTTATGGTTATTCCTGTATCAGCAAAAAATAAAATAGGATTAGATTCTCTTGAAGAAGCAATTCTTATTCAAGCTGAAGTTTTAGACTTAAAAGCAAACCCTGATCGATATGCAGATGGAGTTATAATAGAATCAAAATTAGATAAATATAAAGGAGTTTTAGCTACACTTTTAGTTCAAAAAGGTACATTAAAAATTGGTGATATGGTAATAATTAACAATGATTATTTTAAAATAAGATCACTAATCAATGATAAAGGGCAAAAAATTAAAAACGCACTTCCTTCCATGCCTGTTGAAGTTTTAGGTCTTAATAAAGCACCTGAAGCTGGAGAAAAATTTTTAGTTGTAGAAAATGAAAAAATCGCAAAAAAAATAGTTGAATATAATAATAAAGATGGTGAAATTTTACAATCTAATGAAAATAAAAAAACATTCGATGATCTACTAAAAAACCAAATTGGAAATTTAAAAACATTAAATTTAATATTAAAAGCTGATGTTCATGGCTCTTTAGAAGCAATTAAAACAAGTTTGCAAAAAATTTCTAATGAAGACGTAGAAGTAAAAATATCTCATTCTATTGTTGGTAGCATATCAGAGTCTGATATATCTTTAGCAAAGGTTACAGGTTCCACTATTTTAGGGTTTAATGTAAGAGCAGATAGCAAAACTGTTAAATTAGCTAAAACATTAGGTGTTAATGTAAAATATTATTCTATAATTTATGATTTAATAGATGATGTTAAATCAATGGCTAGTGGCTTGATATCACCTATTAAAAAAGAAAATATAACTGGTTATGCTGAAATAAGACAGGTTATAAATATAAGTAAAGTGGGTAAAATTGCAGGTTGTATGGTTACAGAAGGAATTATAAAGAAAAAATCTCACGCACGATTATTAAGAGATAATATCGTTATATATGATGGAAAATTAGGGGCCTTAAAAAGATTTAAAGATGATGTAAAAGAAGTGAAAACTGGCTTTGAATGTGGAATATCATTTGAAAAATTTTCTGATTTTAAGGAGAATGATAAATTTGAAGCATATGAAATGATTGAAGAACAAAATAAATAATTACCCTTATTTTCAAGCACTTCCAGATAACTCAATATTAATAGATATTGTAAGTTAAAAATATCTATTAATATAAATATGTTTGATGAAGTAAGATTCCCTGAAGATATATCTTATGGATCAATTGGGGGTCCAGAATATTTAACAAAAATAATCCCCTTAAATTCGTAAACGCTAAAATATCCCCATCTTGACAAGTATTATCCGCCTTTCTTTGGGTTTCTTAAGTTTTTTGATAATTCTAAAAAAAATTTAATTTGATGATATTTTTTTATCAATATTATATGGAAGTAAATTTACTAACTCTTTTGGATCAGAATAATCATGAATATGATTCAGCAAATATTTTAAATAATCATAAGGATTAATCTTATTTACTTTGCAAGTTTCAATAATACTATAAATATTTGCACTAGCTTTAGCACCCTTAGTTGTTGCACAGAACATCCAATTTTTTCTGCCAACTGCAAATGGTTTTATACTACGCTCCGAATCATTATTATCAATACGCAGTCTTCCATCTAAAAG
>NZ_RXFM01000032.1 GCF_003953955.1 Candidatus Aquarickettsia rohweri
TCCTTTATTAAACCCTATTCTTATCCCCTTTTTACTTTCTATTATCATCTCTGATTTTATTTCTTCACTTCTTTCTTCTTCGCATTCTTTCACTCTTATTGGTATAAATTTATTTTTTACTGTATTTCTTTTATTTTCTACAAGAATTCTGTGCCATTTATAAAATGTACTTCTCGGCACATTCTTTTGCTTACAAAATTCATATTTACTTACATTACTTTTTTTATATTCTTCTACTAGCTCTTTCCATTTTTCATTACTTATTCTTTTTTTCTTTTTTTCTAATAGCATCATTAGCCTCTATTTTTTTAGGCTTTTGTTCTACCACTTATTTTTATTCTTGCCTAGATGCCCTTATTTTAGCGCTTACAGTAAAATTGAAAAAGTGATAAGATGGATGTTATACCCATAAAGTAGTATAAACGTAAACGGTATAAACTAAAAACATATTTTATAGAATTAGCCTTACTATTAATATTAAATATTGTTCTGCTTTGAACCAAAAAAGTAATAATATGCCCCTTAATCCATCTTGAACGCTGTTTAATCCATGATTTGATATCTACTACAGTTTCTTCAGATGTGTAACTATTTAACATTTTAATTTTAAAATTGTTTTTATATAACCTATAAGTTAAGTCTGCGTCTTCTGTTACATTATATTCATCCCAACCATTTATTCTTTTTAAAATACTGGTTCTTAAATGGTTGCTTGTTCCTCCTAAAGGTATGGGAATTTCATATTTAGCAAAAGCAGGTAAAATAAAGTTAAAATGAAAAAAATATTCCAAAGTAAATAATCTGGTTAAAGTATTGGTATTATAATTATAAAAAGTTAATTTTGCTTGAAGGCAAGATAAGTATGGATCGTTACTTTGATAAAATGTTTTTGCTGCTTTGAGTAATTGCCCCTTTTCATGAATATCTTCAGCATCAAAAATGACTAAATAATCTCCAGTTGCATATTTTAAGCCAAAATTACAGGCACGAGCTTTTGTTTTTGGTCCCTCTCCTTTTACAATTAAAATTGAGAAATAATCTGGTAAATTTATTTTTAATAAGGCGCTTAATGTTTTATTATCATCACTCTCAATTAAACATAAAACTTGAAGTAAATTTTTTGGATATATTAAATCTTTTATAGCGCCAATTAGTTGCTCAATAATTTTTTCTTCTTTGTAAATAGGTAATAAAATTGTATAAGGTCTTAAGAAATTTTTCATATTCTATTTGTACTTTTTAAAACAATAACTCCATATTTTAACAGTACAATTAAATGAAAAAATTGAAAAATTATGTTCAAAAAATCATAATATCTTATTAAAATTAATTGCAATATAATAGTACAAATTAAAATTATCTTTTGTGAGTTAGATAAAATTATTTCAGCAGATAATTGATTTAGAGGAGTGTTATTTTATTAATTAGAAGTAAGTCATCTGATTTGTAAGCAAAGTCCAATGATGCTGAATCCTTAAACATATTTGAATCCTTCTCATTATCTTCTGTATATTTGTATGCATATTGATTTCTAGTGATTTTCTTTCCCATGTTATCATCAATTAATTTATTCCCAAGGACCTTCTATCACAACTTTTGTTAGAAAAAAAGATATTTTTATTGCGAAATAAAATTTGTTTAGTTTGCTTTATTATAGTATTGGAGTAATTACCGTATATATAAACCTTAAATAAATAATTGATATAAACTAATAATTAATATAAGTGTCATGTTAAAAATTATTAGGTGAAGATAAGTATATAAATTTCAGATATTAGTAGTCAATGTAAAAATATAATTTAATTTATTGCATAATAATCACTGATAAATTTCTGATTTAAATTATTTTCTTTAATCCAATGATTAAGAAGCTTATTGTAATCTTGTTTTAGTTTATCTTCAGCAAATATAACATCAATACCATTTTTACAAAGGATAGCTAATTCTTCAGCTTTGATAGGTGTAAATTCATTTGGATATTGATAATTTTGATTAAGACCAGCAATAATTAATATAGTTTCTTTTAATGGTATGCCACCTATATTAGGATTATCAGAGCTTAATGTTATTTTCATTTTATGTTTTCTAAATAATTCAAAAAATGGGTGTTGCCAAAAATCTCTAATATGAATTTTTTTTCCACCTTTGCTTTTGGAACATGGGGTTTGCTTACCACTTATTTGTTTCATATGAACACATAATCCTAGGTTTAAATTAATTATAGGCATCATAATTAGTGTTATATCTTTTTGTTTAACAAAATTTATCACATCATGATCTTCTATAACCTGAAATCCATGTGCTAATCTTGTAATAGGTAAAGACCTTGCAACATCAAACATATGTTCTACACCTATACCCTCTCCACCATGTGCTTCACATCCTAAGCCTAAATCTTTAACTTTTTCATATCCTGCTTTAAGGTGGATAGGCCAGCCAGATTCATCTTTTTCATGTCCTGCTGATTGAATTCCAACAAATACATCAGGAGAAATTTTTTGGGCTTCTTCAAGCCAGTTAGCAGCTTCTATAGTTCGCTCATGAGTACTTTTATCATCTCCAGCTGCTTTAGTTTTATTAAAGCAGTGTAAAAATCTTAGGTGAACTCCTTTTTCTTTAAATTTATCAATAGAATTTTTAAATAATAAAAATAATTTTTTTCTTGCTATCTTTTGATCATCTTTTGGAAATAAAAGATAAGCTATTTTTATATTTTGCTGTAATTCTGTATAAAATATTTTTTGCTTTACACATTCTTCTAAATAACAGTCGAGTAAGAAAATCATGTCTTCTTTAGTTTGAATTCCACCAGGAGGGTGTCTATGTCCTTGAATTGTAGCCATAATTCTATCAAAGCTTTTAAAGCTTTCGTTATCAATATTATATTCTAAATTTATAGGATTTCCATTTGTATCAAGCTTAAAATCATTCTTAAATATATCAATGTAATGCTCATGAGGATCTAATATAGATAAAGATTTAGGACCACTGGAATAGCTATATGTGCCATCTTCTTTTTTGTTAATTGTAATAAACTTATTTTTAATCCCCAAACTCCAAGCAATATTTGGTGAAATTACACCGGGAAGATGAACATGTATATCGCAAATTGGCAATTGAAATATCATATCATTTGTTAATGTGGTGAGATTTTTTAAGAAATTACTTGTCATAATATTTTTGGCTATTATTATATGGTGATTTATTATGTTATCATTAATATATATACTAAAAAAAAATGCAAGGTTTAAAAAATGAAAAAAATTAAAGAATCTTATTCTTTTGATGATGTTTTAATTGAACCTAATTTTTCTAATATTATTCCAAAAGAAGCAGATTTAACAACTAAGTTAACAAAATCAATTGTACTTAACATTCCTTTAATATCTGCAGCTATGGATACTGTGACAGAGCATAAGATGTCTATAAATATGGCTCTTAATGGTGGTATTGGTGCTGTTCATAAGAGTTTAAGTATTGATTTGCAGTGTCAAGAAGTTAGTAAGGTAAAAAAATATGAGGTTGACATTACTAAATATAATAAAGCTTGTGTTGATACAAATAATTCACTTAGAGTTTTAGCAGCTGTAGGCACAGGTGAAGAAGCTTTGAAGCGTGCAAAATCATTGATTAAGGCTAATGTAGATGCGATTATTATAGATACATCTCATGGACACTCTCAAAATGTAATAGATACGATAAAAGAGATAAAAAATATTTCTCCAAGTACTGAAATAATTGCTGGTAATATTGCAACAAAAAATGCTGCCCTTGCATTGCTTTACGCTGGAGCAGACACTTTAAAAGTTGGGATAGGACCAGGTTCTATTTGTACAACTAGAGTAGTTTCTGGTGTAGGATCACCGCAGCTATCTGCAATTTTAGAAGTTGCAGAAATATGTAAAACTAAAGATTCATTTTTAATTGCAGATGGTGGAATAAAATTTTCTGGTGATTTAGCTAAAGCAATTGCAGCAGGAGCTGATTGTGTTATGTTGGGTTCTCTTTTAGCTGGCACTGATGTTGCTCCAGGGAAAATTATTAATATTAAAAATGAGAAATATAAAAAATATAGAGGTATGGGGTCTGTTGAAGCTATGAAATCTGGTTCTGCAGATAGGTATTTCCAAAAAGGAGAAGTAAACTTAGTTCCTCAAGGTGTAGAAGGTTATATAAAATACAAAGGACCTATGAATAAAGTCTTAGGTCAATTGTTAGGTGGTTTAACATCTGCAATGGGATATACAGGTAATAAAACTATTGATGAGATGAAAAAGAATTGCAATTTTATCAAAATTACTCCAGCAGGAATTAGGGAAGGTCATGTTCATAGTTTAGATAAATCTGAGCCAGCAATAAATTATAAGAATAATATATGATAGATCATGATAAAGTACTAATACTAGATTTTGGCTCACAATTCACCCAGCTGATTACTAGAAGAGTTAGAGAATTAAATATATATAGTGAAATTAAACCTTTTTCAATTTCTGATGAAGAAGTGAGGAAATTTAATCCAAAAGCTATAATATTATCTGGTGGTAGTGAATCTATAACAGACAACGAATCACCAAAAATTCCAAAAATTATCTATGATTTAGATATTCCGATTTTAGGCATTTGTTATGGACAACAAGGTATATGCATGGATTTTGGAGGAATAGTATCAAACTCAACGTCTAGGAGTTATGGCGCTGCTAAATTAGAAATTTTAAAAAAATCTGTATTATTTGATGATTTTTGGCAAGTTGGAGATTTTTATCAAGTTTGGATGAGTCATGGAGATTATATAAGTAAATTACCAAATGATTTTCAAGTAATTGCAAAAACTGAAAAAGCTCCTTATGCAGTGATTCAACATCAATCAAAAAAAATATATGGAATACAATTTCATCCAGAAGTTTATCATACTCCAGATGGTATAAATATAATTAATGCATTTTTGACGAAGGTTGCAGGGTGTAAAAAAGATTGGCAAATGGGTTCATTTATAGATGAACAAATAGATAAAACTAAAGCTGTGATAGGGCATAAAAAAGTGGTACTTGGTTTGTCTGGAGGTGTTGATTCTACAGTTGTTGCAACTTTACTTAATAAAGCTATTGGCAAACAATTGTATTGTATTTTTGTAGATAATGGACTTTTAAGATATAATGAGGTTGAAGAAGTAGAAAAAAGCTTAAAGGATAATTTTGATCTTCAAATAAGAACTATTGATGCTAGTGAAAGGTTTTTATCAGAGCTTAAGAATGTTACTGATCCAGAAGAAAAACGTAAAATTATTGGTAGAGTTTTTATTGAAACATTTCAAAAAGCTATTAAAGAAATTGATGATGTTGAATATCTTGCACAAGGTACAATTTACCCAGATGTAATAGAATCAGCTGCAACTTCTACAGGCAAAAAAGTAACTATTAAATCTCATCATAATGTAGGTGGAGTACCAAAAGATATTGGTGATTTAAAACTTATAGAGCCACTTAAGCTATTATTTAAAGATGAAGTAAGAAGGCTTGGTAAAGAACTAGATATTCCAGATTTAATTTTAAATAGACATCCTTTTCCTGGGCCTGGATTAGGAATCAGAGTTATTGGTGAAGTTACAAAAGAGAAGTGTGAAATTCTTAGAAAGGCAGATTACATTTTTATCAACGCATTGAAGAAGCATAATTTATATAGTCAAATATGGCAAGCATATGCTGCTTTATTGCCTGTTAAAACTGTAGGTGTTATGGGAGATGCTAGAACATATCAGCATATATGTGTGCTTAGGGCAGTTACATCTGTTGATGGGATGACTGCTGATTATGTGGATATTCCTCATGAAATTCTTGGATCAATTGCCAGACAAATTATTAATGAAGTTCATGGAATTAATAGGGTTGTTTATGATATAACTTCAAAACCGCCTGCTACAATAGAAATGGAATAATTAAATATTACAGTAGCTTAAATAATACAGGATTAATACTATGAGTAATTATTTTAGCTAATAATTTAATATATATAATATCTAAAAATAATATTTAAAATAAAAAACTTGTTTCTTAAAGTAATTTAATTACAATGTGCAATAATAATTTAATAAATAAGTTTATAATCATTTAATGAGGGTAGTAAATGAGAAATTATTTTAGTGCATCAATAATTTTTGGAGCAATAGGAATAGGGTTTTTTTATCAATATAATTCAGCTGTGAAATCCAATGATCATAATTCAAAAAAAATTTTTATGTTTTTTGAAGCACATTATGACCCAGCTCCTGCTAGAGTTATGAATGAGCTATTGCCTTTTTTCCAAAAAGAAAACGTTACAACATTTTATGCTTAACAACCAATAAAGGAAACAAAAGAAAGTACAATACAATCATATTTACTAGTTGAGCAAACAATAAAATTAAAAGACCAAAATGATCCATATGTTCAGCAATATTATCTAACATTGCCTGAATATAAAGAGTATATAAATTTTTTACAAAATTTATCAAAGTATTCTATTGACTTTAAAGCAGTAGACACACCACCAGCGTCCAATACACTGGAACAAATTTCAAATAGAGTAATGCGTAATAAGTTTGTTGTTGATAATATAATTAAATCAGATGTAGATAAGTCCTTAATGTTAATAGGTTTGCATCATTATGATATTGGATGTCAGTTAACTGCTTTAGGTTATGATGTGCAGGGGTATTATATACCGTCTTTACCAGTAGGAAAATATGAGTATAGTAAAATCGATGATGTTTTAAGGCCTAAGAATAAAGATAAGCAACAAGATCTTTGGAAAGTACAAATGAAATGTGATAAAGGTTATTTTTTTGATTTAAAAGTGATTGATACAAGTTTAAATGATCAGTTAAATGCTACTCATATTATTATTGATGATTATTATAACTAAATAAAAAAAACTTGGATTGATTTTCAGCTTATTTAATTTACTCCTTATAAGGATTATAGAGGCATTTTTAAAATATCTAAATATGCACCTACAATTTTATCTCTAACTGTAACTATTTCTTGCAGGGCAACTTCTGAATCATTTACTGCAGCCATAACTTCTATTATTCCAGCTTTACCTTTAATAGCATCTAAAGAAACTTTTTCAGAACTTTTTACTTTTTGAACTCTACTCTTAATTAGTTCTTGAATCACAGTAGAAAATTGAGGTGCTTTAGAAACTCCTTGAGATAGCACATCAATTTTATCACCTGAATATAAAACTCCTGTGCCTGAATTAATATTGTTGGTTTTAGAGTTTTGAGAAGATAAACCTGTGGTTTTTATATTTTTATTTGTTCTTTTATACGCATCTACAGCTTGATTATAAGTAGCTTTAATAGAAGAAGTTGTCATAATTATTACCTCATTAACTCAAGAATTTTATTTTGGTTACTTTTTGCAATTTCTAAAGAATTAACATTTGCATCAAATGTTCTTTGTGCTTCCTTAGAATCAACAGTTTCAATAATGATATTAACATTTGGATATTTTACCATTCCTTTTGCATCTGCAGCTGGATGATTTGGTTCATATTTTAGTGTGAAATCAGATTTATCCTCTCTAATAGAATCAATTTTTAATATTTTAGTTTTTAATTTTGGGTTATAAACGTTTTTAAAAAATATAACTTTTCTTCTATAAGGATCTTCATTAGGAGTTTTTCCTGTAACATTAGAATTGGCAATATTTTGTGAAATTACTTTAAGTCTTTGATTTTGTGCTTGCATTCCTGCTGCTGAAATTTTAATAGATGCTTTTAAAGCATCGCTTTCATATTGTGCATAAGTATATGTATAAGTTAACATAAATGATATAATAGTTAATGTCTTTAAAGTTTTAAAAATCATTTTATACTTCCTGTAATGGCATATCTCATCATATTTTTTGCTTTGTTATACATATTAGCAACTTGATTAAGTTTTACTGAATTTTGATTCTTATTTAGCAACTCATTTTCAATACTTACAGCATTGCCATCAGGTTTTATTTCAATTATTTCAGCATTTGACACTTTATATTTAGAATTACTTTCTTCTGCATGAAAATGCATAGGATTGGTTGTATCTAATTTTATATCATAACTAAATGTTGATCTTTTATTTTCTAATTTTTTAGGTATAAATTTTGGAGTATCTGCATTAGCAATATTTTGTGTAATAATAGTATCATTTCTGGTTAAAAAATCCATATTTTGCTTATATATATCAAAAACATTACCAGTTGCGTTTGCAATTAAAGGAATGAACAAAAATACCCCCGCTAATATTTTAATCATTGTTAAATTTGTTACTTTTTTATATTATTCCAATCATTTAGAAAAATTTCAACCCCTTTATTTGTTAAAGGGTTATTAATTATAGTATCAATTAATTTTGGAGGTAAAGTTATTACATCAACTCCAAGTTTTGCAACTTCAATAAAATGAATAGGATTTCTTATGGAAGCAGCTAAAATTTGAGTTGAGATATCTGGATAATTCTCAAATATTGCACATATATCAGAAATAAGATTTAATCCGTCTCTGCCCATATCATCTAATCTACCAATAAAAGGAGAAACATAAGTAGCTCCACATTTTGCTGCAAGTAATGCTTGTGTAGGCGAAAAACACAATGTCATGTTTACAGCAATAGATTTATTGGAAAGCACTTTACATGCTTTTAAGCCATCTTCTGTGATGGGTAATTTAATAGTGATTTGAGGAGCTAAATTTGATAATTCTTCAGCTTCTTTAAGCATATTATCAAAATCAGTTGCTATTACTTCGACACTAACAGATGTAGTAATTAAGCTGCAAATCTGATTTATAGTTTTTTTAAAATCTTTGCCAGATTTTGCAATAATTGAAGGGTTAGTTGTTATTCCATCAACTATTCCTAATTCTTTATATTTTTTTATTAATTCTATATCGCAGCTATCAAGATATATTTTCATGTTTTAAAATTTAATTATTAATTTGACTAATAACCAACTTTAAGATAGCTATTTTTAGATTTAATGCAACAATAATTCAATAACTAGATATGTTTAGTGGTATAATAACAGATATTGGCAAAATATTGAATATTGATAAAAATTTACCAGATTGGAAAATTATTATAGGTACAAAATTTAATATTAATAAAATATCAATAGGGGATTCAATTTGTTGTGATGGAATCTGTCTTACAGTAATCAATAAATATGAAAAATGTTTTTTTGTTGAAGTATCGTCTGAGACTAGAAAAGTTAGTAATATAGATGTGTGGTGTGAAGGATATGAAATAAATTTAGAAAAATCACTAAAGTTAGGGGACCTACTAAATGGACATTTAGTACAAGGTCATATTGACTGTTATTCAGAAATTTTAGAGATAAGTAATGAAGGTGATTCACATATAATAAAAGTAAATTTACCAAAAAAAATATATAAATTTATTACATATAAAGGATCTGTTGCTATTCATGGAGTATCTTTAACTGTAAATAAAGTGGAGGAAAAATATTTTTGTGTAAATATCATACCGCATACCTGGAAAAATACTAATTTATGTCATTTAAAAAAAGGCTCTATAGTGAATTTAGAAGTTGATTTAATAGCAAGGTATTTAGTATCAATTTTGGATAAAATAAAAAAATAATACAAAATTAATTCGAAAGTTTGTGGCTAGCTATTGATAAATTTATCAATGTGTATTATCATGTGGGACAAATAACAATTAATTATATACTTTGGTAGAAATTCAAGTAAGATTTAATAATGTAGATTACTCTTTAAAAATTTTAAAGAAGAAATTACAGAAAGAGGGTGTTTTTAAAATAATGAGAGAGAAGAGGCATTATGAAAAGCCATCTGAAAAAAAATTAAGAAAAAGCATTGAAGCAAGGAAAAGAAAGCATAAATCTTTTAGAAGACCTTCTGGTTCAAACTATTAAGTTTAAAAAATAATAAGTATCATAATTAAGTATGATTTATTATTTTACATTTTTTTCAATAATACTATTAATTACATTTATAGGCATTGGTTATCATGTATCTAAAGGTGTGAACTCTGGTGATAATTATTTCTTAGCTGATAGAAAGTTAGGTATTGCTTCTATATGCATGTCTTTGCTTGCAACACAAATTGGAGCTGGAGTAATCCTTGGTACGTCAGATTTTTCATATAAATATGGTATCTATGGAATATTTTATTCACTAGGTTTATCTTTAGGCTTAATTGCAATTTCAATATTTGGAGCGAAACAACTTAGGGAGAAAAACATATCTACAGTAGCTGAGTTATTTGAAAAAGAATATAAGTCAAAATTTTTAAGGAAAGTTACATCTATTATATCAATAATATCTCTTTATGGAATATTAATTTCATTAATAGTAGGAACGAGACAATTACTTATAGCATTTGGGATTGAGAATGAATTAATTCTTTATGCATTTTGGATAGTATTAATATTATATACAGTCTTAGGTGGTCTAAAAGCTGTTGTATATACAGATGTTGTACAGATTATATTTATCTTTATAGTATTTATTTTAATTACAGCTTATTATTTTTTTTATAAATATAAATATATACAATTTTCAGTTGATAATTTATTCAATTGTATTGTAAATAAAGAGAAAACACTTTTAGCACCTTATTTAATAGTTCCATTTTTATATGTATTTATAGAGCAAGATATGGCTCAAAGATTTTTTTCGGCTAAAAATTCTAAAACAGCTTATATTTCTGCTTTTTTAGCGGGAATATTACTTTTAATATTTGCTTTTATACCATTGATTTTTGGGATTGCTGCAAGAAGTATTAAAAATATTCCTGCTGGAAGTAATGAAATGATATACTTTTTTATTAATACATCTAATAGTTTTATTGTTTCTATTGTGGTACTTGCAGTTCTATGTGCTATAATCTCTACAGGTGATTCTTTGCTATGTGCTATTACTTCAAATATTTCATTGGATTTTAAAAAAAAGAATTCTTCAATAAATTTATTACATACTAGAATAATTACTATTTTTCTTGGTTTTTCTGCGATAATAATTGCTAATTTTTGTAATAATATTATTGAAGTTATGTTGATTAGTTACCAAATAATGGTATGTACATTATTTTTTCCAATTGTCGTTTCTTATTTTAATTTTAAAAAAAGTAAATTCTTAGCATATATTTCAGTTTTTTTAGGGCTGATAGGGTTTTTGATACATCCTAATTTGAATGGGGTTATGTATGTTAACATTTCAAGAGAATTATTTTGTATATTTTTATCTTTTTTCTCTTTTCCTTTGTTATATATATATAAGAGATTTATTTCAGATTAGTCTTTAAAGCATTGTAAATATAAGGCTCGCCTCTAAAATTTAGGGAATTTTTAAATTTATTAGTGCAAGTTATAAAATTTTTGTCACAACCTGTGATGATAGAATATCTATCATTTTTATAAAGTTTAAATCCTGAGGGCAGAATTAATTCTGTTATATTATTCTTAAAATTTTTAACTTCAAAAGATAAGTCTTTATTTATACCAGTGAAAAAAGTTACTATTCCATAATTAAAATAAAAATCTTTTTCAGTTCTTTTAATATCAAAAAACGAATTTTTTGATATTATTCTCTCAATTTTCCCATAAAAAGTATAATCTTGTGCAGTTAACTTAGTAAACGCTAAAATATCCCCATCTTGACAAGTATTATCCGCCTTTCTTTGGGTTTCTTAAGTTTTTTGATAATTCTAAAAAAAATTTAATTTGATGATATTTTTTTATCAATATTATAT
>NZ_RXFM01000033.1 GCF_003953955.1 Candidatus Aquarickettsia rohweri
AAAATTCATATTTACTTACATTACTTTTTTTATATTCTTCTACTAGCTCTTTCCATTTTTCATTACTTATTCTTTTTTTCTAATAGCATCATTAGCCTCTATTTTTTTAGGCTTTTGTTCTACCACTTATTTTTATTCTTGCCTAGATGCCCTTATTTTAGCGCTTACGAAGTAACGCTTGGTTTATACTGAGAAACTTTTAATGGACCTACCCTAAAAGTTCTAAAATTAATATCATCTAAAAATTGTTAATCATTAGGATTTTTATTATTTAAAGCAATAAGACCATAAATACCATATCCATCTTTTATACACCATGGTATATTTGCTTGTTTATTACCTACATTAATTTGTTCACCATCTGGATAACAATCTTGTCCTATTCCTACCTTACATGTATCAAATTTACACATTTTATTATTTATTTCTAAATCTCCCCAAGGCTTCCACGCACCTTCAACTGTAATAGCAATATTATTAGCATTACTATCTAAACTACTATTTCCTTTTGTATAAAAAGTTGGATCAAATTTTTTCCACTTACATTGACCACAATCTTCTTTTTTTGAATCATTACAATCACAATTCCCAGGAATAGCATCATTGTCACTACATGGACATTTAGAACGTATAATAATTAACGAAGACGTAAATCCATAATCATATGCCATATAACAACTTCCTTGATAATTATCAACTATCGCAGGACATATATCATCACTATATGAATATAAAACAAAAAAGCTTTTAATGAAAAGTAATATAAATAAAAATCTAAAATATCTTTTTATTTTTCTTGTTTCCATTTACTTCCTCTTAACTTTTTCTGATTTACTTTTTGAAGAATCTTTTGATTTTCCTGAAGAATTTTTTGATTTCCCATCTTTTTTATTTTTATTATCCTTTATTGAATAATCACCTGTGCCTAGTACTGTATTAGCAGCTTTAGAAATCATACCTGTTGCATAAGATTGAGTTTTTATAGCTACAGCTTCTAGATCAAAACCATAAAAACTATTTGTAGCAATTTTATTTGCAAAATTTGAAGCTAATCTTACCATTCCATCCATAGCTTGTACAACTACAAAAACTGCAAAAACTGGCACTATCATATTAATAGGAGAAGACATAGAAGCTTCAAGTGGAAAATGAGCTCCATATAATGCAACCCACCAAGCATCTTTCCACGGCAAACATATTTGAGTTCCAAATATATCAAATGATAAGATACATGTAGGACAAGCAGTAAAAAACAAAGATGCTTTTAAGGTCATAATAAATAATTTATGAAGTATTGCAAGTGCTGCAAAAGCAAAAACTGGCTGAAACACCATGGATATCATATTATTTATCCATGATCTAAACAACTTTGATGTCTTTTCAAATAACATAAAAGAAATAAAAATTGGAGCTAGGATAAATAATATACATAAAGTTATCATAGAATATAAATACGTTACTATAATTCTTAATGCACAAATTAAATAGCTAACTATTGCAATAATAATCAAAAACGCAATCAAAACTCCAATTAAACTTGTACAAAATAAAGCCCAAAGCTTTGTCCAAATAATATGATTAAATAACTGATGAAAAATTTCATCAAACATACTAAAAACACTTTTAACTAATTCTGAATGAGAAGCAGTATTTACATTAATTGATTGCACAGAAGTAATAGGTTGAATGATATCATAAACTAATTCCATACTTCCATTTAACAATGCACTAAATAAATATGTATTAAAAAATACCCAACTATTAGGAGATATTATCATTACTACAAAAGCAATTTTTAATACTCTATTCATTGCTTCTTTTTGAGTAATTTTTGCAAACCCTATCATAAAACTAATTCCTGTATATACTAAATACAGTACTAATAACGCTCTAATTCCATTAATTATCATTGGATCTTGAGTTAGTTTATTAAATATATCCTGAACTTTTCCTGAATTTGACTGATTACCATCTTCACCAATAAAAAACTTAGTAACAGTATTTACTACATCCGATATAACGCCTGAAACACTATCACTTGTAGTATCTTTTTTATTTACAATTACTCCATAAGATCCTAAAGTATTTTCCCTGCCTTTAGTTATAACGCTAGGGTTAATTCTGAAAAATATCCTACCATCTCCTTCTATTTTAACTTCTTTACCACTCTTGTCACCATAAATGTACTCATACGCATCCATCCATTTAACACTTGATTTCCATGGCTCATACTTTGAGTCGCCCGTAACAGGAACCACAGCATACTGCAATCCTTCACCATTTTTATGTGGACATCCTTTCCAATTTATTTCCACTTCATAACCACCAAAATTTTTTGAAAAATTTCGTGCGACTGTTTGATCAAAAGATGTATAACCTTGATTATATTCTGATTCATTTGATTCAAGAGTCTTATGTTGATAATATTTTCCATCAATAAAATAATTACATTCCTTAGTATATTTATAGATAGGAACTTTTCTTACACAGCACTTTTTATAAAACATTCCACAGTTAGGCCAATGATCCCAATCAACACATTGATCACCTGTTTTCTCTCTATTTGGTGTACATTGTGTAGTTAAAATATAATCATCCTTATATTTAATTTGTAATTTTTCATCATCCGGTTCATAGTTATTTAAGTGCCCAGAAAATTCAAATTTGTCTAAAGGCATATTACTAACTGAAAATCCATTGATATCCACATTCTTCTTAACATAATTGTTTCTAGTAGACCTTAAAGAACACATTTTACTCTTATCTTGTATATTATCATAACTTAACCCACCGCAACTGCCATTTTTACATTCTATTGTCTTATTATCTTTAGTTATACAATAAGATTTCTGTTGATCAGCATTGTAATAACAAGTTGACATCTGATCTCCAGGAAAATAATTTTGGCTACCAGAACATTTTCCATTAAAAGATAAACCTAAATCTGCTCTCTGTGGATCATAATAAAATTTTAAATCAGAATATAATAACTCCGAAATATATGGAAATTTATTACCAATATTTTGATCACCATAATAACCAAATACTTTACCTCCATATGCAAATCTTAAGTAATACCCATTTTTCAAAGGAATATCAGTATGGTAAAATGCAGTGTTTCTCACATTCCAAACTTTATTTGCATTTTTATTATTAAAATTTACACTTGTATCATTAGGATCTACATACCAATACTTTGGTGTAATTTTTTCTGTTTGAAAGCCACATAAAAATAATGTGTTACCATATTGGGTACCTGAATCACCTAAACTAAAAGTTACTTTATCACCATTTTTAACATCATAACTTATTGGAAAATATCCATAATTTACTGTCTCGTCATTATCGTCATTACTACCATCTTTATCACTTTTTGAAACAACACATGCTGTATTTGTAGTTATAGTTTTGTCTGCCCATTTCCAACCAAAAATACTAGATTGACTATCATCTGCAACTCTATAATCACTTGAAAACGTTTTACCTTGCCTACAGTTGACCATGCAATCTTCAATAATATCTTGATTTAATTGCACTCCAGTCAAACTATTAATAACATTATTCTTAGCTAATTGATAACAATCAGAACCATCTCTGTTTTCACAATTTGTAGTATCAAATTCACTTGGTTGAGAAAACTCTCTACATTGATTTTCACATATCTTATGACATTTATCACCAAGAGGTCTTACATATATATAACTTTTTTCAGCATCACCAAATTCCCAAGGCATATAACAACCTTCAAAATTAATCTGTGCGCTTACATATTGAGAAAAAAATGAAGTAAAAAAATTATATTTAGTAAAATAATTTTAATTTTAAATGTATTCTTCACATTCTTCATTAATTATCCTCTAAAAATTCTGAAACATGATTTATAAAAATCAATTGAAGGTAGTATCATTTGCTACCTCCTTTTTTAGCTCCACTAGCTCCTCCACTATCTCCTCCTGCTGCACTCTTAATAGCTTTTAACGGAGCTTTAGCTGCAGTTCCAAATGCCTTTTTAAAGGCACCAGATAAATCGCCTTTTGCAAGACCTGCAACAGATTCAACTCCAGTTAGATATGAAAAAAATGTGGATATAGAATTCATCAACATAAAAAATAAAAATGCCATCAATGCCAACTTAAGCATAGTATAAAATAATGTATCTACAACAGAAGAACTCATTATAGTATATGAACCTAATATCCATAAATCTAGAGTTTCATATAACCCCTTAATAATATGCCCTATATTCATATCGCACATATCTCTTATGCTATTATCAATGCTTCTACTACTACCCGTCATTCCTGCACCAATCTCAATATTGTTAGCTATGGCACAAATTGGACTTTCTGAAGATCCTTTGCTTTTACATTGTTCAAATATACTTTGTGAAGTGGAGTCTAATTTTAAATTTCCAAAATATATATTATCAAATGTGGCAAGCATTAAAGCTAAAAATGCAAAATGCAAACCAGGATAAATTACATATCCCAACAACATCTTAAACCATGCTTCATAAATACCTTTTGTAAAATCAAATAAAGCAAACGTTATCATTATTGGTGAAACTGCAACTAATATTGTTATTGAGAACATTGAAAGAATAAATATATGCACAAATTTAAACAGAATTTTTAGCAACATATATGAATAAACAAACATTGCTATCATTAATACAAAACCTATGCCACTAACTAAAATTAGTGCCGTAATAGACCAAATTGCAATAAGTCCAGCAAAAGAATAATTGCAAGTCCACATATTTAAATAATTAATTAACCTACAATCAATTAAATCCCATACCGTCATTGTAATATATCCATTTGCCCCAACGGTCGATTTCATATCACCTGTTATTGGTATATTTCTTTGACTTAATATATTCCTATTATTGTAATCATATGTACAATGTCCTAATGGATCTGCCATATTTTGAGATTCCATAAAATAACTAGCTATTTGTTGAGCCCCATCAGTAATACCATAATAAATCCCTACTTTTTTACCATTTTTATCAACTGAGAACCAAGCATTTCCTAAAGCAAAATAAAGAACTAATGCTAATTTTATTGCAAACATCAAGTAATCACTTCTTTTTAAATTACCTCCTGAATTCATAATCTTAATCCCTGTAAGACATAAATATAACGTCACTGCTGCAAGAACTATTCTCTTCAAATTTTTCTGTATTTCTGGAAAAAATCCTGTTTTATGATCTGGATTTATAAAAACCCTCTCTAGTAAATCTAATATACAGCCAACTGTTGTACTTGTTATATGCATATCACTCATTAAAAAATTTGACACTGATTTCTTATTTCCATTACCAGTATCTTCTCCAAGAATGCCACTGTTCATAGCTAAACCAAGAGTTTTTAAATCAGTTCTTCCATTACTAAAATATTCACATCTAGTACCTTCTCCCACTGCTAGATTAGGCACATCCACTAAATTAACTGGAGGAGGGACATAAGTGCACCCTACTCTTACTGGAAACAAAGTATATGGAGCTCCAACACATAATTGCACTTTACCGATAGTTGAATTAAATCTATAATATCCAATTAATCTAAAGAACCCTTGTGCATCACTTTCACCAGTTATATCAAATAAAGTTCCTAAGTCTTTTTTAAACGTACAAGAATCGTGTTGACTTGCAAATCCATGTAGAAGAAACTCAAAAGCATCAGTCCAATCACCATTTTGTCAAAATATTCTTTCCCAAGTGCTTGTATGATAAACTAATACATGACCATCTGATAAAGCCTTTATATCCGTTGGCATGTTAGAAGGAACATCTTTAAATGTTAATTTCTTAGTTGGATTAGGAATAACTAATTGACCATATTGATTTGTGCAATAAGGTGATGCTTCCAACATATACCCATATGTATTATCCAATTTTTCTCTATAATCCTCATCTGTTTCTATTAAGTTTCTCTTCAAACCAGGTTCATATTTAGGATCACAATGATAGAAAAAGGGAACATCTACTGCAGTAAGTGGTGGAAGAGGATTGTCACCTTGCACAAATTTTACATTACCATCACTATCTTTTGGTTCACACTCATATCCTAAAGCAAGATTTGCATATTCATGAGGTGCAATTATAAAAGCATTAGTACAAATATCAAGCATAACTAAATATTCAACACCAATTGCAACTAAAGCAAATATACTAGCTGGTGAAAATGATAAAAGCATATCCATATAAAGTATTGCTCTACCAATTGTAGCAAGTTCTGACCAACCAGCTCTAGATCCCTGTTTAATTGTATTATTAGCTTTTAAATAATGCGGAATACTAACGTTATTAAAATCTCCAACTGATAACTGAAACACAGCTTTACCAGAGCTGAAACAATTATCAATATGAGAAAACCATGCACTACCATCTCTTGTTTTATTTTCATAATCTATCATTGTATCAAAGCTATATACTTTTTCATCTACGTAAAACGTAATAAAAAATAATAATAAAATAATTTTTACATACTTCATTTTTTAGACCTAATTTCTTTAAGTTTTTCTGAAAATTTTGGTATCCAAATATTTAGATCGTTGCCATATTTTTTTCTTACCTCATCTAGTATAACAACAGTATCAGCTCTACCAGACAATATGTCAATTACATCACTCACACCACCTAAATCTACTTTTGCAACCACAGCATCATTACCTTGCTTTATTAAAAAGTGCCTAGTACCTGGATCTGTTGTCTTGATTAACTGATACTCTCTCTCACTTAGCATAAAAGAAGTTTTATACACATCAGTAGCTTTTAAATTTGGTAAAAAAATCTGTGTTGCAGTTTGTTGAATCAATGTATCACTTATCTGACTTTTACTAGCATCTTCCACGCTTTGAGTTGCAAATACAACAAAAGTATTTAGCTTCCTCAAAACTTTAAGCCAATCTTTAATTTTAGGAGCGAATATAGGATTATCTATTAAAGCCCAAGCCTCATCTAATACAATCATACTTGGTGTTCCATCAAGAGATAAATTAATTCTATGAAATATATAAGTTAAAACTGGACCTAAACTTGCCTTATCTTTTAATAATTCAGCCATTTCAAAGCCAAAAACACTGGATTTACCAAAGTCAATCACATCATCATCGTTATCAAAAATACTTGAATGAGATCCTCCTGAGTGCCACATAGCAAGTCTACCAGCAAGAGTGCCTGGCCCTGACATACCTAAAAATGCAGCAATATTAGATAACTTTCTATCTTTCTTATCTAATTTAAAATTACCTTCAATAGCACGTGTTAATAAATCAATATCTTGAGCAGTGATAGCCTCACCATTAACTGACACTAACTGCTTTAACCAATCAAGTAAAAATGTTTTATTTTCTCCTCTATCATCTAATTTCAATGGATTGAAATTACATTTTTTACTAGTATCAATTACAGTATATTCACCACCAAGTGCTCTTAAAAATATTTCTGCCCCTCTATCTTTATCAAAAAAGAATAATCTACATTGATATTTTTGAGATTGCGCACATAAAAAATTCATCAAAACAGTTTTACCAGCACCTGTTGGTCCTATAATTGTAGTATGGCCAACATCCCTTAAATGAAAATTAAAATAATATGGAGTTCCTGAAGTAGTATCCATAACTGTTACAGCATCACCCCAATGATTATCAAATTTTTTACCTGTAGGATAATTATGGAAAGAATTAAATGCCGCTAAATTTAAAGTATTAATAGTAGATGATCTAACTATATAATCATTATTACAAGGTAATTGAGCCCAAAAAGAAGGTTCCATATTTACTCTTTCTCTAACCCCAACACCACCTGTATTAGTAAGTTCAACTGATGCCATAGAAAGTGCATTTTCAAGTTCTTTTAAATTATCAGCAATACACATAATTGACAAATGATGTGTCCCAAATGCAATTTCACCACCCATTGCCATATCTAATGCTTCAGAAATTCCTGCAATCTGAGAAATTGCTTTATCACCCGCTTGAATCATCCTATTTTGTTGAAGCTGCATTTTTGCAATAGCTATTTGCCTATTAATAAACTGGAAAGATTGGATGATAACAAACTCAAATGGCATTTGCAAAAATCCGTCCATCATGCCTGCCCATGTCTTCTGGCTATATTCCTTTAAACTAACCATTCCTGCATATTTAGATTTACCATCAATTCCTTTTATCTCTATAGCTTTTTTACCAAAATAAAATCTTTGATTATTTACTAAATTATCAAGCTTACCAAATCCTATTAGAGCATTTGAATTACCTCCACAATTCACAATACTGTTAAAGAACTCTATTAATTCAGAATATTTTTGATTATTTCTCTCTATTATTCCAATAACCTCTGGACTATACTGCCTTAAAGAATTAACTATTCTATTAGTAGCTTCTTGTAATTGTTCAAAACCTTCAACCATTGATTCATCTTCAGTCTTTTTGTTTGAATTCTTTGAAAATTTTTCTAAAAAATCATTAATGAATGATACACTAATATTCTTTTTAACCTTATAACAAATAGTTATGTATAGTTCATTTAAGAAACCTTTATGATTTTTATGCTTTTGCACCCATTTATCATCTAAAAAGCTAGCAAAACCATCTGGCATATCTATACTTCCTTGAGAACCCTCATAAACATCTTGTTTTTTTCTAACAATATGGAAATACAGACTAATACTTGGATCAGCCATACCTTTGAAAAGGAAATTTCTAACATTCTTCTTTATATCAACATCTTCATCATCAGCTGTTTCAAAAGAAAAGCCACCTAGCCTTATTACTTGAATTAACTGGTTCTTCTTCGTATAAATGGTATTTTTATCTAAATGGTATAAATATGGTATAAAACCACTAAATAAATATTCTCTATTAATAAGAGCATTTTTCTCTGGTTTAGCTGAAAAAAATTTCATTATTTTACATCCCTTTTATTAAAAATATTAAAATGGATCATATGAATTTGCTCCATGAAAAAATTTATTTTTACACCTAGAACATTTTTCAGCTCTCACTTTAAACAATTCAATAAACAAAGGTTCTTTAGAACAAATATAATAACCTATGCCGTGAATTGGGAACGCAATGACTAAGTATAAAAACTTAGTTGTCATAATATACATCAACATACACACAAGCGCATTTACAATAAAAAAATTATAACTTACACCAAATAAAAGTGGAGGTCTTGTTAAACCTACAAATAGGTGGTCAGTAGTTAACGATCCTGGCATATCACTTTAAAAAAACACTTAAATTTATAGTAACTACTTGATTCTTTGAGTACAAGATATATTTTATAAATATCTAAAAAATATATGTTTTTTAAATACCTATGCATTTTATAACTTTTGAGGGATGTGATTTTTCAGGAAAATCAACTCAAATAAAATTATTACAAGAATATTTAGAAATCAATAATAAGAAAGTTTGTGTTACAAGGGAACCTGGAGGGACAATTTTAGCTGAAAAAATCAGAGAATTACTTTTATTACGCAATGAAATATCTGACCCACTTATAGAATATTTATTAATTTCAGCTGCTAGAAAAGACCACGTTGATAATTTAATTAAAACTAAGCTAAAAGAAGGTTATTATGTAATTTCAGATAGATTTTATGACTCATCAGTATGTTATCAAGGTTATTATAAAAATTTAAACACTACCACCTTAAATATAATAAAAGAATTAACAATCAACAAATTTGAGCCTGACTTAACTTTCTTAATTGACATATCTGTTGATGAAATACTTAAAAGAAAAAATATAAAAAGAGCTGAAAACAATATTTACGACAATAAAAATCAAGAATTTTATCAAAAAATTAAAGCATCTTATCTAGAAATAGCAAATAAGAATCCCCATAGAATATTTGTTATTGATGGAAATAAAAAAGCTAAAGATATTAGTAAGCAGATAATTAAAATTTTTACAAAAAAATATTATAGTTGATTTAACATTTAAAATCATGCAATATTTTCAAATAAAATCAATTTTATCTCATGTTTATAAATAGACTACTACTAGCAGTTTTATTTGCTCTATCCTTTAACATGCAAATACTATTTGCAATTGAAAAACCTCAAAATCCCTTTGAAAAACCAAAAATACAAAATAAAGAAATTATTAACAATGCAGACATAGATAACACTATTAACAATAGTAAGAAGCCTAGTAATAAAATAAAAATATCTACAGATACTAAAATAAAAAAAGAGGAATTTTACAACCCAAAAACAATCACCATTGCAACTAATTATGCAAATAATAGCGTTGGCAAGGTTATTTGTAGCCTAATAAATTATAATCAACATGTAACAGGTTTCGATCGTGTAACAAAGCAAACAAGCGGCAGCACAGAAAATATGAATAAACTAGAAAAGGGAGAAGTGGATTTTGCAATTGTTCCAGCCAGTATGATTTTTGATAAAATTCAAAATCAAAGTAATGAAAATAATAAATTTAGTAAAAATTATAGATTTATGTTATCGCTAGGAGATGAAGTATTAAACTTCATGGTGAATAAATACTCAAAAATAACAAGTATTGATGATATTAAAGGTAAAATAATAGATGTTGGCAGTAAAAATTCTGCATCTTATACTTTTTTACAAAAAATTTTAAAACAAAAAAAATGGACAGACAATGATTTTTCTGGAATTGAATACTTGAAATTCTCTGATAAAATTCACGCTTTATGCTCTAATAAAGTGGACGTATCATTTATATATGGTGGAATACCTGACACACGAGTTAGTAATATCACTAATTTCTGTGAAATCAGACTTATCTCCATAGATGATGAATTAATTAAAAATATATCATCTTCAAATTATTTTATAAATAAAGAAATAATCCCTGGAGAGTTTTATCTTGGAAACCCTATTGAAATAAATACTCTTGGAAGCCCTACATTGCTTATTTCTTCAAATAATGTTGAAAAATTATCTGCATACAATTTAGCAAATCTTATAATTGATAACTTAAATACCTTAAGTAAAATTCATCCAGCATTTAATATCTCTCCCTTAAAAAAAATTGCTGATAATCAAAATCAAATACCTTATCATCAAGGTGTTAAATTACTGTTTCAAGAAAAAAATTTATTACAATAATTAATATTCATTTATTATTAAGATGCTTTATAAATTTTTTATATTAGTATTATTAATAACTAATTTATCTTCCTTAAAATTAAAAGCTGATTTGCCATTAATAATACCTCATAGAGGAGGAAAATCAGAATTACCAGAAAACACAATATTTGCTTTCACAGAATTAAAAAATCTTAAAATAAATATAATGGAAATTGACGTGCAAATTACAAAAGATGAAATTCCAATAGTTTATCATTCAAAAGTAAACGCTAAAATATCCACATCTTGACAAGTATTATCCGCCTTTCTTTGGGTTTCTTAAGTTTTTTGATAATTCTAAAAAAAATTTAATTTGATGATATTTTTTTATCAATATTATATGGAAGTAAATTTACTAACTCTTTTGGATCAGAATAATCATGAATATGATTCAGCAAATATTTTAAATAATCATAAGGATTAATCTTATTTACTTTGCAAGTTTCAATAATACTATAAATATTTGCACTAGCTTTAGCACCCTTAGTTGTTGCACAGAACATCCAATTTTTTCTGCCAACTGCAAATGGTTTTATAC
>NZ_RXFM01000034.1 GCF_003953955.1 Candidatus Aquarickettsia rohweri
TTCTTTCACTCTTATTGGTATAAATTTATTTTTTACTGTATTTCTTTTATTTCCTACAAGAATTCTGTGCCATTTATAAAATGTACTTCTCGGCACATTCTTTTGCTTACAAAATTCATATTTACTTACATTACTTTTTTTTATATTCTTCTACTAGCTCTTTCCATTTTTCATTACTTATTCTTTTTTTCTTTTTTTCTAATAGCATCATTAGCCTCTATTTTTTTAGGCTTTTGTTCTACCACTTATTTTTATTCTTGCCTAGATGCCCTTATTTTAGCGCTTACGAAATAATAGCTGATGAGATTCTTATAGAAAGTCAAAAAGAGACTAGTTTGATACAAAAAGAAAATATATATTATGATACAGCTGAGGAAATAGAGAATACTAATACTACTGATACATATTATACTCTTGAAGGTAATTAACCTGTTATTTTAGCAAATTAAATTGTCTGAAGATAAGATGAGATGCAGCACTATTACTGGATCACCACAGTCGAGGTTATGCCTCTTCTTCGTGATAACAAAATATAGTTATTGTTGCTAACGATTGCAGTAAAATGTGTCAATCCACTTTTAAAATATATAACAATTCAAAATAAGAACTAAAAAAACAAAATTTCTTTCATCATTCACTTTTTAGTCACAATCACAACAGCAGGTTTAATTAACCTACCATTAATAGTATACCCTGCCTGCACAACATTTATTATTGTATTAGGTTCTTTATCTTCATCTTCAATTTGAGATATTGCTTCATGCAATTCATGATTAAAAATTTGGTTAATTGGATATATCCTTTCTACATCAAAATCATGAAAAACCTTTAATAAATTTTTTTTAGTTATTTCTACACCTTCAAATAAAGTTTTCAATTCACTATTTTCTTCACAAGATTTTAAATCAATATTATCTGATGCCCTAAATAAATTTTCAACCTGCTCAGTTAAATTTTTTACAAATTTGCTAATTGCAAATTTATGAGTATCCTCTAATTCCTTTTTAAATCTTTTTCGCAAATTTTCATTTTCAGCCTTCTCTCTTATAAGTAAGTCTTTTAAATTATCTATTTCTTCTTGTAGATTTTCTTCAACACTATTATCTTTTTCTTGTTTTTCTTTTTTCTCTTCAATTTTTTGTATATCTTCACTTATATTTTTATTACTTGCCATAGAATTACTTTTTTAATTAAAAACTTACTATTTTATTTAAGTTAAAAATATTAATTTTTCAAGTATTTGAAATATTTTTATGGACAAAAAAATGCTATTTATCTAGGATTAGATAAAGTAAATAATTTTAAATACTCATGAGAAAAAAAATTGCATTAATAGGTGGTGGCAATATAGGGGGAACTTTAGCATATATAGCTGCCTCAAAAGAGATAGGTGATATTGTAATTTTAGATAGAAGCAAAGAATACGCTGCTGGAAAAGCATTAGATATCGAAGAAAGTTTACCTGTGATGAAAAAAGATGTCACTTTAGTTGGAACAGATTATTATTCCGATATAAAAGACTCAGATTTAGTAATTATAACAGCAGGTGTTGCTAGAAAACCTGGAATGTCAAGAGACGACTTATTAAGCGTTAATGCGGGCGTGATTAAAGTTGTTGCAGAAGGAGTAAAAAAATATGCCCCAAATGCCTTTGTAATAGTAATTACTAACCCTCTAGATGCCATAGTATATGCATTTTTAAAATATTCTGGTTTTTCAAGAAAAAAAGTTATTGGTATGGCTGGAGTTTTAGATTCTGCAAGATTTAACTTATTTTTAGCTAGAGAATTAAATGCATCTGTAAAAGATATTAAATCATTTGTATTAGGAGGTCATGGAGATACAATGGTTCCATTAATAAGATATACAAATATTGGTGGAGTACCATTATTAGATTTAATAAAACAAGGACGTATAACATCTAATAAAGTTCAAGAAATTGTTGAAAGAACTAAAAGTGGAGGAGCTGAAATAGTGAAATTATTAAAAAATGGGTCTGCTTTCTATGCTCCAGCTACCTCAGCAATTAGGATGGCTATATCTTACTTAAATAATAGTAGACAACTCTTTCCATGTTCTGTTTATCTAGAAGGAGAGTATGGCTTAAATGATATATGCATGGGGGTTCCAACTTTTATAGGTGCCAACGGAGTTGAAGATATAGTTCAAATCACCTTCAATCAAGAAGAACAAGCTATTTTTGATAAATCAGCAAAAGCTGTAGGTGATCTTGTTACAGCAATGCAAAAGGTATTAAACTAACTCACTTTAATGAATGATTATATTTTAGTTAAAGGAGCAAAGGAACATAACCTTAAAAATATTGATGTTAATATCCCAAAAAATAAACTGGTAGTAATAACTGGTGTAAGTGGATCAGGGAAATCATCACTTGCTTTTGACACAGTTTATGCAGAGGGCCAAAGAAGGTATGTCGAAAGCCTTTCTACTTATGCACGACAATTTTTAGAAATGCATAATAAACCTGATGTTGAATCAATTGAAGGATTATCACCTGCAATAGCAATAGATCAAAAAAATACTTCGCGCAATCCAAGATCCACTGTTGCAACTGCAACAGAAATTTATGATTATCTTAGAGTATTATTTGCAAGAATAGGAATCCCTTATTCCCCTGAAACTGGCTTGCCGATAAAAAAACAAAGTGCAACACAAATGGTAGATTTATTAATGAATCTACCAGTAGAAACAAGTATTATATTGCTGGCTCCAATAGTGCGAGGACAAAAAGGAGAACATAAAAAAGACCTACTACACTATCGAAGGCTAGGATATGAGAAGTTAAAAGTTAATGGTATCTATTATGATTTTGACGATCTCCCCCATATAGATAAAAATAAAAAACATGATATTGAATTAATTGTAGATAGAGTAAAAATAGATGATAATTCAAGAGATAGAATCGTAGATAGTGTAGAAAATATTTTAAAGATTAGTAAAGGGTTACTATATGTAGAAATTAAATCTATACCTAAGGGTTGCAAATTATCTGATGTTAAAGAGGGTAAAATTCTTGTTTTTTCAGAAAAATTTTCATGCCCAATATCTGGATTTTCTCTCACAGAAATTGAACCAAGAATTTTTTCATTTAACAGCCCTTATGGAGCATGCCCTAAATGTAATGGTCTTGGCAAAGAAATGAGCTTTGATCCCCAATTAATTATACCTGATAAAACTTTAACACTACTAGAAGGAGCAATTGCTCCATGGAAAAAAAAGCATTCTAAATATTCTAATACTCAGTATAAATTTTATGAAAGCCTCTTAAATGCACTAGCTATTCATTATAATTTTGATTTAAATACACCATATGAAGAATTACCAAACGATATTAAAAACATTATTATGAATGGTAATAATGGTGAAGATATTAAATTTTCATATCAAGATGGATATAGACAATTAACTGTCAATCAACCATTCAAAGGCATAATACCAATTTTAGAAGAAAAACTACATAAAACAGAAAGCAATTACATCATTGAAGAGCTTTCAAAATATCAAATTCAAATCAATTGTAGTGATTGCCAAGGATTTCGAGTTAAAAAAGAATCTTTATGCGTCAAAATTAATAATTTACATATTGGAAATGTCACTAAATTTTCAATAAATGATGCATATTCTTGGATTAAAAATCTGAAAAATAATTTAGATCAAACACAAATTAATATATCAAAATTAATTTTAAAAGAAATTGAAAGGAGATTACAATTTTTAATTAATGTAGGATTAAATTATTTGACACTAAATCGTATATCATCAACATTATCCGGTGGTGAAAGTCAAAGAATTAGACTTGCATCGCAAATTGGCTCTAGTTTAACAGGAGTATTATATGTCTTAGATGAACCCTCAATAGGATTACACCAAAGTGATAATGATAAATTAATTAATAGTTTAAAAGAATTAAGAGACTTAGGTAATTCTATTATTGTTGTTGAACATGATGAAGATACTATGCTTCAATCAGATTATCTTATAGACATTGGTAAATATGCAGGCATTCACGGAGGCAAAGTAATTGCTCATGGAACTCCTGAAGAAGTATCAAAAAATAAGGATAGTTTAACAGGGCAATATATTTCAGGAAAGTTATTTATACCTGTACCAAAGCAAAGAAGGAAGCTTAATCCAAAAAGAATAATATCTATAAATAATGTCACAACTAATAATTTAAAAAACATAAGTGTAAAACTCCCCATTGGTAATTTTATTGCCATAACTGGAGTTTCTGGAAGTGGAAAATCTAGTTTAATTTTGCAAACTCTTTATGGAGCTGTAATGAATAAACTGCACCACTCTAATAAAAATTGTGGCCAATATAAATCAATTTCAGGATTAGAAAATATTGATAAAATTATAGAAATTGATCAGCAACCAATAGGCCGAACTCCAAGATCTAATCCAGCTACCTACACTGGTGTCTTTACACCTATAAGAGACTGGTTTGCAAGTTTAAAAGAATCTAAATTAAGAGGATATTTACCAGGAAGATTTTCATTTAATGTAAAAGGTGGAAGATGTGAAGTATGTGAAGGTGATGGATTATTAAAAATAGAGATGCATTTTTTACCTGATGTATATGTGAAGTGCGACGAATGTAATGGAAAAAGATATAATAAAGACACATTGCAGATCAAATATAATGGAAAGAACATAGCAGATATTTTAGAAATGACAGTAGACGAAGGAATAATTTTCTTTGATAAATTACCATTAATTAATGATAAATTAAAAGCTTTAAATTCAGTAGGACTTGGGTATATAAGTATTGGACAATCTGCTACAACTCTTTCAGGTGGTGAAGCTCAAAGAGTAAAGTTGGCAAAAGAATTGTCAAAAAAATCTACTGGCAGAACCCTATATATTTTAGATGAGCCAACAACTGGACTACATTCACATGATATACAAAATCTACTTCAAGTTTTACATGAGTTAGTTGATATGGGCAATACTGTTATTGTAATAGAGCATAACCTTGATGTTATTAAGACAGCAGATCACATCATTGATATTGGCCCTAAAGGAGGTATAAAAGGGGGTGAAATTGTAGCTACTGGCACTCCAGAAATAGTATCAAAAAACCAAAAAAGCATTACTGGAAAATACCTTATTAATAAGTTATAAATTTTTGTCAAAAATCTTTACAATATAATTACTCAAATTTATTATAGTATAAGTAACACTTTAGGTCACTGTGGGGATGGTAAAAAAAGTATCAGATTTTGTTTCAACTGGAGAAGATACAGCTGGTAAAACTCCAAGTTTTCAAGCTACACTAAAAGGCGATAGTCAAAAAGTAAGATATCAAATCAAGCGCTCAAATTATATAAATAGATTTAGAAGATGGATTGGATTAGACCCTGATCAATCTGATATACTAGGTGAATATATTGCATCTCGAGTGACAGCAAGTTTGCTTAATAAAAATTCACCACCAGATTTAGCACCTGAAGTTGATTTAATTTACAATGAGGATCAACATGATTTCAGTTTAGCTTCAAAATATTTAAATGATAGAGATCAAAGATTTGTCGGTATGACTCTTGGTGAATTGATTGAAGATAAGGATAACCTAAAAGCCCAAGAAAAAGCAAAATACCTTGGTCAATTCAGAGAATCTCTTCAGATCACGTTAAGTCAAATGGACTCAATGTTTAAAATTAATTCTCCTAATCCTAGACAACAAGTTTTGTATAAACTTTTTGAAGATTCAATAGCAAAATTAGATTCAATTTTTGATGAAATTGAACAAACTAAAGAAATGGAAGAACCTTATGAAAAAAGAAGAAAGAAAACAAAATTAGTATTTGGAAAGGCTTCAGACAACCAATTATCAATCGACAAACCTTGTAAAATTGAAATCGGAGGTAAGGTAGAAACTGTTTCTATAAATAAAGTTGAACTTTATAATGCTTTAGCAAGTTCTATTATTCTTGGTGATCATGATATCAATCCTAATAATTTCTATGCTATTTATGATAAAGAAACAGAAGAAGTACGAATTGGAAGGATAGATTTAGGCCATGCATTTAATGACCTAATAAAAAATTGGATGGTTGGTTCTCATACACCTAATATTAATGGTAATCGAGGGACAGTTTTAGATTTTCTTAATCGACAAAAAAAAAATGGAGGGGTAACAAAATTCAGCAGACATATTGATAGAAAAATAATTTTAGACCCTGAATTTGCTCAAGCTTTAAGAAATCAAACCGAAAATATAGCTGATACACTAAATGCTTATAAAAAAGAGTTATTAGAATTAATGAAAGCAGATGATAAAGTAAGGAAAAAGCTAGTAAAGTCAGCAGAGACTATGCAGAAAAGAATGGGAGTAACTGGCTTTTTTGATAAAATCACTCATCAAATAGGTAATATTCCTAATAAAACACTAAGAAATATTATTGGAGTAACTGCGTTATTTACTAGGAAGTTATTTCAAGTACTTCTTTACATACCAAAAAAATATTAAGTATCCCAAAAAAAACTTGCGATGCTTATTCCCCCAGTTAGAAATTATTATGAGCAACAACAAATTAAATCAGACGAAAAATTGATAAACAGTCTTTTTGATAATTGTGAAAAGTATATTACTAAAAACCAGCAAAAATCCCAATCTGTTGCAAATTTAATTGATGTTCAAATTATTGTAAAAAATTTACTTGAAAAAGAAAACCCTACAGAAAAAGATATTAAAGAAGCTAAAGATAAAATTAAAGATATTTATCAGGCCGACCAACATTATTTAAAAAATAAATCTTTTAAAGATACAATTGAATGGGTAAATCATGATGAATCCTCTAAACCTTTGCAAATGAACTTAAACAAATATATAGAAAATCAAGCACAAAAATTAGGAAGAAAAGATTTGGCAAAACAAATAGTAAAAACCTTTAAAGAAAAAGATATTGCTACACAAGTTAATATTGAAAAACATAAATCTGAAGAAAGAGTTAGACCTAGAGCAAAAACCATGGATGTTCCTAGGGCAAAAGATCATGATTTATCCTTTAATTTAAGAAAAACAATTAATCATCATCCACTTAAAGCAATTCATCACCCTATAAAAGATCATGTTAAAATAAAACAAAAATGTTGGGTTTCTGAAATTCATGGCAGACATAACGTTGGGAGGATATCTCGTGCCTAACTATTTGGCTATAGAAGAAAGAAATTGAAATTTTAAATTGTTTGTATATATTTAAATACATTAATATTATAATATCACAAAATATGAATTTCGGTAATTTATTAAAAATTATTATCTTAATAATAATTTTTTCTGTAAATATAAATTTTGCAAAAGCTTATAATCTAAATGATGCTATAAATTCTACTCTAATCAACAACGATCAAATACAAGTTGCAAAGAAAACTCTAGAAATAACAATTTTGGCAAAACCTAAAGCAATGACAGAATTTTTGCCAAGTGTTAATGCTGAATTAGACAAAACCTTTACAAATCCAGATTCTCTAAAAATAAAAGATAATGCAGGTAAGATAGATACCATACCAGGGTCTTTTAATAAAAATACATTTGTTTTTGCTATTGAACAAGATATTTTTACTGGTGGCTCAACCGTTGCAAAGCTTGCTGCAGCTGATGCAGAAATCAATGCTGCTTATCAAGAATATAATAAATCTCTGAATGAAATCATTCTAAATGCTATTACTTCTTATCAAAATGTATTAACCATTAGAGAGCTAGTTAGAGTACAGAAAGAGAATGTTGACATGGCTCAAAAAAGTGTTGAAAAAGCTACAATAACAGTAAAAACTGGTGCTGAAACTAAAACTTCACTTTTCATGGCAAAAGCAAGTTTAGCAGCTATGAAAAGTAATCTCGAAGACTATTTAGTTCAACAAAATCAAGCAGAATCATCTTATCTGTATTTAATTGGTGAAGAAGCTCCTAAAAAAATGGATATGATTGATGTTAAGAAATACCCTAAAATCGATAGTTTTGATAAATTAAAAATAATGGTAAATGCTCAAAATCCTGATTTACTTTCTATAAAAAATAAGTTAAAAGCTTCAAAACAAGTAATTAATATTCAAGCTTCAGGGTTATTGCCTAGGGTTAGTTTATTTGCAAATAGATCAATAAATAAATACTCAGATACTCCTCGTCAATATCAAAATGGATTTGATAACAACACTTATGGAATTAAAATGTCAATTCCTTTACTATACAAAGGTGGCATTCAATATCTTAATATCTCAGAAGCTAAGAAGAAAAGCAAACAAACTGAATATTCTTTAAAAGATACAATAAATAATGTAAATTTTAAAACAAGTGATGTATGGAAAACTTACATATCTAGTGAAAATATTTACAAATCATATCTTTCTTCTGAAGATAATTACTATAAAACATACTTAAGTACACAATCCGAATTTGATGTTGGTGCAAAAACATTAATGGATGTTATTAACAGACAAAAAGACTATAATACTGCTATAATTAATAGATTACAAAAAGAAAAGGATTATAAATTATCTTCATTTAAAATTTATAATTTAATAGGCAATTTACCAAAAGTTCTAAATGAAAATAGTCTATTTAATAAAAAGAAAAAGGATGTAAATAAATGATTGGAGATGATTATATAATTGATAGATATAAATTAAAAAATAGTTTGAATAAGTGGAAATTTCTAGCATTAGTATTTTTATTTATTTCTATTTTCACTATTTTTTATCATAAAAGTGATAGTGTATCAAAAATAAAGCCCAACTATATTGCAAATATAGAAATTAGTGGAATGATTTTGCAAAATCAGGAAATGATAAAATCCCTAAATAAATTAGCAAATGATAGTAATGTTAAAGCTGTACTAGTAAATATCAATAGTACTGGAGGCACTGGTGTTGGAGGAGAATCTTTATACAGAGAATTAAGAAGAATTGCTAAAAATAAGCCAGTTGTTGCTTCTATTGGTGAAATTGGAGCATCAGCTGGATATATGATTGCCCTTGGAACCGATAGAATCTTTGCTTATGACATAAGCCTTGTTGGATCAATTGGTGTAATGATAATGAATTTTGAAATAAATGAGTTAGCAAAAAAGCATGGAATTAATCTCGAACTTATTAAGTCTTCTCCTCTTAAAGGAATACCAAATTATTTTGAAAAATTAGATAACCAACAAAAAGAATATGTTCAAAATTTAGCTAATGAATCAAATCAATATTTTATTAAACTTGTTAAAAATAGAAGAAATCTATCTGAAGAAGATCTAAAGGCAGTATCTAATGGAAAAATATTTATTGGCACCAAAGCTATGAAATTAAAGCTGATTGATCAGGTTGGCGATATGAATGATGCAATCGATTGGCTAAAACGAAAAGATGATTTAAAAAATTTAGAGGTGAAGAAAGTTAACTTAGTCAAAGCTACTTCTAAATTAGAAAAATTATTAGATTACTCATCAGATATTAAAGTTATTTTTTCTAGTATTTTTAATAAAATATTAACTTAATTAGTGAAAGTATAAAAATGCATAATAATTATCCAAAGTTATATATAAAATTTCTATTGTTTTTTATTTTCATAAGCAGCTCGCTTTACACAATCGAATCTAATGCCCTCCCAGCACCTCTTTCCAATGAGCAATTAAATCAACAAAGTGATTTAATTGCAAAAGTAAATGTTTTAGGCGTCACTAGAGTTGGTTACACACATAAAGCAATTAAATTTCAAGCATGGCTTCAAATTATAAAAACAATAAAGGGCAAAGCACAAATAAATGATACAATATTAGTCACATGGTATAGATTTGATAAAAAGCTTATTGGTAGTTGGGAAATTGCATATTACCCAGGCGAAAAATTAATTACTTATTTAGTCTGGGATAATAAGGAAAAAGCTTATAAAAATCTTTCTTGGAATTCAGTCAAAAAAATAAAATCTATAGGCAAAAAATTACCTATTAAAAACGGGGCAGTAGAATTTAATATTGCCCCTTAATAAGGTATCAGCACTAGATTATCCAATTAAGAATGAAAAGATTAAACCCCTATCCTTCTTAGAGCAATAAAGAGTGAATTAAAGTTCATCGTGCCCAATTTCTGAGTTTTTATTGCTAGGTATTACCAGTTCATTTATATAACAAACATCTAAATCTTTAAGATTTGTTTGATTTCTATAACATATCTGCTCAACATCAGTGTTATTCTCCCTAGATGTTATCAATTCATTTTGTGTCGCTTCTTTAGAAAGCATTTTTGATGCACAATCATAAACATAGTCATGGCATTTCTGCCCTATTACATCATTACAAACTTTATTATAATGATTGGGCACTCGTTCAAAAGATAAAAAATGAAGCTCATTTAATTTTTTATCTTGTAAAAACAGCCATAATGATGCACTTAAAAGAGCAGTGACTTTTAATGTAGTTAATAACTCACTTTTTAAATTTACATTTTCTGTCAACACTTTTTTAAGTATAACATCCGTTCCTTCTATTTGAAGAAGAGAAGCTTGTAACCCTATTACATCTAAATTGCCGACAGTATCTCCAACTTCAGGCTTAAAATATTCATATAACCCATTATTTACTGCTCCTATTAATAATGATTTACCTAATGTCAAGCCTGCGATTCCATATTTTATTGCACCAGCAACTGCTCCAACACCAACATTTTTAACCACAGCATCTTTTTCAAGATATTCATTTGCAGCTTTTCTTATATCATAAGCTATAGTTGCTCCTATAATTGGATATATTACAGGTGCTCCAAGTGCATAAAATACCACACCATCTAATACAATTGCTTCTTCTAAAGCTTCTGGAAATTTATTTACTAAATTAGAACTAAAATCAGCTGCAGTTTTACCAAATTTGCTTTCAACTATACCATACGTATTATTTGCAAGCATTTTTTTAGCCTCATATATTCCCCATTCTTCTGCATATTGTAATGTTGTATTACTTTTAAAAGCTCTAAATATAATATATGTTCCTAATAATTTAACTGCAGTGCTGGTAGCTATACTAGTTACACAAGCATATATAAGTAAGCGCTAAAATAAGGGCATCTAGGCAAGAATAAAAATAAGTGGTAGAACAAAAGCCTAAAAAAATAGAGGCTAATGATGCTATTAGAAAAAAAGAAAAAAAGAATAAGTAATGAAAAATGGAAAGAGCTAGTAGAAGAATATAAAAAAAAGTAATGTAAGTAAATATGAATTTTGTAAGCAAAAGAATGTGCCGAGAAGTACATTTTATAAATGGCACAGAATTCTTGTAGGAAATAAAAGAAATACAGTAAAAAATAAATTTATACCAATAAGAGTGAAAGAATGCGAAGAAGAAAGAAGTGAAGAAATAAAATCAGAGATGATAATAGAAAGTAAAAAGGGGATAAGAATAGGGTTTAATAAAGGATGCAAAATAGAAGAGATTAAAGCGATAGTAGGAATTTTAGAATGTTAATAGGAAGTATAAGAAC
>NZ_RXFM01000035.1 GCF_003953955.1 Candidatus Aquarickettsia rohweri
GCAGTTGGATATACATTAAATAATTGGCAAGGATTAAATAATTATCTTTTAGATGGAAGACTGCGTATTGATAATAATGATTCGGAGCGTAGTATAAAACCATTTGCAGTTGGCAGAAAAAATTGGATGTTCTGTGCAACAACTAAGGGTGCTAAAGCTAGTGCAAATATTTATAGTATTATTGAAACTTGCAAAGTAAATAAGATTAATCCTTATGATTATTTAAAATATTTGCTGAATCATATTCATGATTATTCTGATCCAAAAGAGTTAGTAAATTTACTTCCATATAATATTGATAAAAAAATATCATCAAATTAAATTTTTTTTAGAATTATCAAAAAACTTAAGAAACCCAAAGAAAGGCGTATAATACTTGTCAAGATGGGGATATTTTAGCGTTTACTTCGTAATCAAATAGCCCCATCACTTAAAAAAGGAAATTATAATCAAGGATTATTAAATGCTGTAAATAAAGTTAAAGAAATATTAACTAAGGGTGATGTAAAAAATAAAAACTCTCAAATTGATTGGTGGCAGTGTATTATCTTAATTATATTTATCATTTTGTGGATTTGGGGTCGCCTCAAGGTAAAAGACAGAGATGGAGACGATTCTGGAAGCTTTGGTAGTGGTGGAGCTTCTGGCAGCAGTGGATTTTCTGGCGGCGGTGGAAGCTTTGGTGGCGGTGGTTCATCCGGAAAATTCTAGTTAATTTTTTGGCAATATATACAATAATAAGTAGACCTTTGACAAAGAGTTGTTTTTATAATTCTTCCTTTCTTACAATTGAAACAATCTTTATTCTCTCTATTGTATACCTTGAAATAGCTTTGAAAATTGCCAAGCATACCATTAGGAGCGATATAGTCTTTCAAACTAGACCCTCCAGCAATTATAGCATTATTTAATATTATTTTTATACTTTCTATCAATATTTTTATATCATGCGTATTCAAATACTTTACTGATTTGAATGGTGATATCTTAGCTAAATGTAAAATTTCATTTGCATAAATATTTCCAATACCAACAATATTTTGGTTATTCATTAAAAATTGCTTAATAGATGAATTTTTATTTTTAATTTTAGAAATAAAATAATCATAATTAAGATCTTTAGAAAATGGTTCAATTCCTAAATCTTTAAATAATTTATTTTGAAAAATATCTGAATTTTTAATAAATTGTACTAAACCAAATCTCCTAGGATCATTGTAAATTATACTCTTATTATCTGATAAATGAAAAACTACATGATCATGCTTTTGATGCTTTTTATAAATTGAATTTTGAAACAATAATCTCCCTGACATTCCTAGGTGTATAATTATAGATTTACCAAAATCAGTCTCAATAATTATATATTTTGCTAATCTATATACGTTTATGATTTTAGAATCTAATAACTCTGTTTCAAAATTTTTAGTATACGATATTCTAAGATTATATTTGCTTTTATATATATGAATAATTTTACTATAAATTAAAACTTTTTTTAAACCTCTTACAATAGTTTCAACTTCAGGAAGCTCAGGCATAAATCTTTAATAAATACTTTGCAAAATTTATATCTCTTTTAATTTGTGATTGTAACTCCTCAACTATACTAAATTGCCTTTCAGGTCGTACAAAACTTATAAATTCTACTTTTATATCTTTCTCATAAATATCTTGATCAAATTCAAAAATATGCACTTCTAACATTCTTTCATGATTTTGAGAAAAGGTTGGTTTAACACCTATATTAGCAACTCCATAATATGAATTATCTTTCTGATCCTTTACTGTCACCCTAACTAAATAAACACCGTTCAAAGGATATACTAAATCTTTAATTAATTTTATATTTGCAGTTTTATATCCTAGCTTCCCAGCTAACTTTTTACCGTAACAAACTACACCACTTATAAAATAGTATATACCTAAAATCTTTCTAACAGTTTCAACCATACCTTTAGCAATTAATTCCCTTAACTTTGAAGAAGAAACTTCAATATAATCTTTCTTATATTTATCTATGACTTCATAAAAAAAACCATAGTTATTAGAAGACTCAGATAAAAAATTAGCATTTCCTAATCTATTTTTACCAAAATGAAAGTTATAACCTGTAACAACACCTTTAACATCAAATTTTTTGATTAAAATTTTCTCAACAAAATCACCATGAGACATATTCATAAATTCATGATCAAATTGAAAAATAAACATGTATTTTATGTCAAAATTTTTTAATAATTCAATTTTCTCAACATTATCAAAGATAAGTTTTTTCTTAATTTTAGAGTTTATTATACTATTTGGATGAGGATAAAAAGTTAATATCGCTGGAATCAAATTATTGTCTTTAGCTAATTTTATACATTGTAGTATTATCTTCTGATGTCCTAAATGCACACCATCAAAATTACCAATAGCTAAAACTAAATTCTTTAAATCAATTTTAGAATTTATATTACAGTGTATTACCTTCATTTTAAATTTAATTCTAAGTCATTCTAAGTCATTATTTGTAATTTTCATACCCATATGATTTAAGCAAGCACTTGTAATGACTCTCCCTCTAGGAGTACGGTTTATAAAACCAAGCTGAAGTAAATATGGTTCAATTGTATCTTCAATTGTGTCTCTTTCTTCAGATAACCCTGCTGATATTGTATCTATACCAACAGGCCCGCCATTATAATTATTTATTATAAAATTTATATATTTATAATCTAAATTATCCAAACCTATTGAATCGATATGTAATTGTTTCAGTGAATCTCTAACCAGTTCCATATCAATAAAATGATTTTTATTATAGTTAGCATAATCTCTAACTCTTTTTAATAATTTCACAGCAATTCTAGGAGTGCCTCTCGAACACCGAGATATTTCCTCAGCAGCTTCTTGAGAAATTTCAACTTTAAAAATTGTTGCAGCTCTACTTACAACTTTTTCTAATTCTGAGTTACAATAAAAATCTAATTTGAAAGTAATGCCAAATCTATCACGCAGTGGATTGGTTAATAAACCTAATCTAGTAGTTGCTCCTACAAGGGTAAATTTTGGTATATTAATTTTTACTGTCTTAGCAGCAGGACCATCTCCAATAATTAAATCAATATAAAAATCTTCCATAGCAGGATATAAAACTTCTTCCACAGATGAAGTCATTCTATGAATCTCATCTATAAACAAAACATCATTTTCTTCAAGATTTGTTAAAACTGCTGCTAAATCTCTAGTCTTACTTAAAATCGGTCCCGAAGTAATTTTAATATTTGAATTTACTTCTTTTGCAATTATTTGTGCTAATGTTGTTTTGCCAAGTCCAGGAGGTCCATGAAATAATACATGATCTAAACTTTCACTCCTAAATTTTGCTGCACCTATAAAAACTTTTAAATTTTCAACTATTTTTTTTTGCCCAATGAACTCTTCTAATTTCCCTGGCCTAATTCCTACTTCATTAAGATCTTCTTTAGTTATTTTATCCCTTATTATTTTGCTACCCTTAATATCCATAGTATTAGTATTACTTTTGAAATTCTAAATTACCATCTTTTAAAGAGTAAATCTTATCTGAATTTTTTGCAACATCCATATCATGAGTTACTATAATCGTTGTAATTTTATATTTCTTCGATACTGATCTCAATATTTTTGATATGTTTTTTGTATTTGTTACATCCAAATTGCCAGTAGGTTCATCTGCTAAAACTAATTTTGGTTTATTAATTAAACTTCTAGCAATGGCTACTCTTTGTTGTTCTCCACCTGATAATTGATTTGGATAATTATTTACCTTATCCTCTATTTTTAACTCTTTAAACAGCTCTTTAGCAACAGCAGTGGCTTTGTTTGATCCTATACCTAATATGCTTTGAGGTATAATAACATTTTCTAAAGCAGTAAAATCTGGAAGTAAATTATATGATTGAAAAATAAAACCAATAAATTCTCTTCTTAAAATAGTTTGCTTACTCTCCGAAATTTTTTCACAATCAATCCCATTAATTGTTATTGTACCTGAATTTGGAATATCTAATAACCCAATTAACTTCAGCAATGTACTTTTACCCGACCCTGATGGTCCTATAATTGATATTGCCTCACCTTGTTTAATATCTAAATTAATTGCTTTTAGGACTTTATAGTTTTCCTTATTAAATATATAACTCTTACTAATATTCTTTAAAGATATTAAACAAGCCACTACTTATACACTAGCTAGTTAGCTTTTTTTCATTAAACATTACATGTTTCCTTAATACAGGGTCATACTTTTTGAAATTTAATTTTTCCTTTAGCTGTTTTGGATTTCTTTTTTTAACAAAAAAATAACCACTTCCTTCGCTACTAACTAACTTAACCAGAATCGTATTTTTCTTTGCCATAATTCATTACTAAAAACTATTACTTTGCCAGTATTATAGCTAATGTTTTTTAATCTTCAACTTTTAACATATTCCAATATTTTATATATAACCTAATACTTTCACCTAAATCATTATGTATGATGCTTTTATCGATAACTTCAGGACTTGGAAAAATAGCTTTATTATTTTTAAATTTTGAATCTAATAAATTTTTTGCTGCTAAATTAGGTATACTTAAACCAATTTCTTCTATAATTTCTTTAGCAATATCTGTTCTACAAATAAAATTAATAAATTGATACGCATTTTCTTTATTTTTTGCATTTTTTAATATTACAAAATTATCCATAGAAAAAATTGCTCCTTCTTTAGGATAAATAAATTTTAAATTTTCATCTTCAAGCATCGCCTCATAAGCATCCCCATTCCAGCTCATACCTATTACTATATCTTCGCTTAAATAATATTGTTTAGTAGATTCAGCTGCAAACAGACTTATATTTGTAAGTACAGATTTTAACTTTTCATATGCATTTTTTATTTCTTTTTCATCTACAGTATTAGCATCATAACCTAATAAATTTAATGCTATATGAAACACTTCTCTAACATCATCAAGTAATAAAACTTTTTTCTTATATTTTGGATCAAATAAGTAATTCCAACTATCTATCTTTTTATCAACAAATTTTGGATTATACATTATTCCAGTAAACCACATTACATAAGGAATACTAAACTTATTTTTAGGATCAAAATCTAAATTCAACACATCCTTATTTATATTTTTAAAATTAGGAATTTTTGACTTATCTAGTTCTTCAAGCATATTATTTTTTGCCATTTTTTTTATAAAGTAAGTAGAAGGAAAGACAATATCATAACTAGGTTGCTTACCTAATAACATTAACTTTGCATACATTGTCTCATTATTTTCATAAGAGGACATAAAAACTTTTATGCCAGTTTCTTTTGTAAACTTATTAATAATTCTATCTGGAATAGAAGAAAACCAACCGTATATATAAAGCTTATTAGCAAAAGCCATATTAATGTTAAATATTAATATTAATGTTATAATAAATTTAATCATATCTATCTTTTAACAAAGTTTGTGATAATAAAATGAAGAGTATAGAAATTACTAGCATTAATGTACATATTGAATTTACTTCTGGTTTCACACCTATTCTTGCATAAGAAAATATAGTAAGAGGTAATATTTCAAATTGCGGACCACTTACAAAGTAACTAACTAACACATCATCAAGCGATAAAGTAAGAGATATAAGAAAAGCAGCTAATATATTTGGTAATATTAAGGGAATAATTATTCTCTTTAATATATTAAAATCACTTGCCCCTAAATCCCTACCTACTTCAATTGTGTTTTTATCTAATCCCTTAAACCCTGCAAATATTGTAATTATTGCAAATGGTAATGCTAATGTTATATGGGAAATTAATAATGTAGTGAAACCTAACTCAAAATTTAATAACACAAATAAAAATAACAAACTAACTCCAAGTATTATATCTGGAAACATGATCATTATCTGTATAAAAAAATAAATTATTTTCCTACCAATATATTTATATCTATAGAAACTAAATGATGCAATTGTAGCAATAATACAAGTGCAAAAAGCAGATAAAAACGCAATTATAATTGAATTCTTCATGGATTCAATTATAGCAACGTTATCAAAAAGTTTTAAATACCATTTAAATGTAAATCCCTCCCATTTTACTGATATTTTTGAATCATTAAATGAGTTCATAACTAAAATAAAAATAGGGAAATAAAGAATAAAAATAAAAGTAGTCAAGTATATATATTTTATTTTTTTCATCATTACTTATTATTATAAAAATTAATTTTATAACTTTCTTTTTGAAGTATAATTCCAAAAACAACAAAAATATAAAGCACTATACTAATAGCAGCACCTAAATTCCAGTCATTGTTAAGTAAAACCTGATCCTTTATTAAATTTCCAATTAATATATTTTTTGATCCCCCTAGTAAGTCAGATAAATAAAACATACCCAGTGACGAAAGCATAACCATTGAACAACCAGATATTACACCATTACTACTAAGAGGAAAAATAACTTTTGTAAAAATCTGCAACAATGTAGCCCCTAAATCCTTTGCTGACTCTACTGTAGAATTCTCTATTTTTCTTAAAGATAAGTATATTGGAATTATCATAAACGGTATTAAAGTATAAATAAATCCAAATATCACAGCACCTTCGCTATAAAGCATGTTGAATGGTAATTTAATTACTCCCATTGTCATTAACATTTTATTTAAAATTCCATTTAATTTTAAAATAAATATTATTGAATAAGTCCTAATTAAAGAACTAGTCCAAAATGGTATTATTACTGCTATCAATAGTAAATTTTTAATTATTTTATTTTTCTCCCTATAAATAATAAATGCATAAGGATATCCAATCACTAAGCATAGCAGTACGCTTATTATTCCTATCTTTAAAGAATTAATATAAACTTTAAAGTAAAGTGGTGAAAAAGCCTGAAAAAAATTTTCTATTGTAAAAGTGAAACTAAATAACTCACCATATTCTTTCTTAGTTATACTTATAAAAACAATTAATAAATTGGGTATAATTGCTGTTACAAAAAGCCATAATAAAGTATTAAAAATAACAACTTTTTTAAAAATATTATTATTCTTCATCTTTTAGAATAACCTCCCAACCATCAATCCAATTGATAGTTATATTTTCACCAACTTTATAATCAAAATCTTCATCATCTTCATCAAAAAATTCACTAGCTTTAATAATTTTGCCGCTTTTAAGAATTATTGATGATTCAAGTGTTGAACCTTTATATGTTGTATTTTCAACCTTACCAATCAATACATTTTTTAAAGTTTTAGAATCTTTAATGGTTTCAGTTCTTAGGTCTTCTGGCCTAAATAATAATTTTACCTTTTCACCAATTTTAAAATTATAACGATTTTCTGTTACATAAGTAACTTCATTTTCAACAAAAAGAGTAATTTTTTTAGAAGTAATTTTTACAACTTCAGCATCAAAAATGTTTATCTCACCTACAAATTTTGCCACAAACATGTTGCGGGGAGTTTCATACACATCTCTTGGCGTTCCTATTTGCTCTATCTTCCCTTCACTCATCACTACAACTTTATCAGCTACAGATAGAGCTTCTTCTTGATCATGTGTAACTAAAATAAAAGTAATGCCCAAATCTTTTTGTAGTATCTTAAGCTCCATTTGCATTTTTTGCCTTAGATTTTTATCAAGGGCACTTAATGGCTCATCTAAGAGCAAAATATTAGGTTTTTTAATTATTGCTCTTGCTATTGCAACTCTTTGCTTCTGTCCACCAGACAATTGATCAGGCATTCTAAATAACAATCTCTCTAAGCCAACTTTTTCTGCTATTTCATAAACCTTTTCTTTTATATAATTTTTAGATTTACCCTCAACAACTAAGCCAAAAGCAATATTATCATAAACATTCATATGAGGAAATAATGCATAATTTTGAAAAACAGTGTTGACTTTTCTATTTGAAGGTAATGTATTATTTACTTTGATTTTGTTAATCGAAATACTTCCTGAATCTGGAATCTCAAACCCACCTATGAGCCTGAGGAGAGTAGTTTTACCACATCCAGATGGACCTAGTATTGCTATGAACTCACCATTATTTACAGATAAATTAATATCCTTTATTACCTCATCTCCATGGTAATTTTTAGATATATTACTCAGAACTAAGATTGGAAAATTGTTTTTCAAGTTTAAAATACCCTCCAATATTAAATTATGCTAGATTGGCAAAAATCTCTAACAAAGCTCTTTAATATACTTATTTTTTTATATTTATCAAAGCAAAATTGCAATTATATCAATAATTTTGCAAATCGTCATTGTGAAGAGACTTAGCGACTGTAATAATCCAGAAAACTAAAAAGTTACAATAAAAAAAGCAGAGCAAATGCCCTGCTTTTAAAAATTTTAAAAGTATTAAATATTAGAAATTTAATTTAATACCAGTCATAATGATATGACCTTTGTTATTATTTTCAGGATTAGCTTTTTGAGTAGCTTGATTCATTTTGAATGAAGCAAATTCAACATAAGGTAATACACCTGGAGCAACTTTATAGTCAACACCTAACACTGTGTTTCTAAGTTTGTTGAATGCAGATTTTTTATTATCTGTAGCACCTTTTTTACTTTGCAAATGAGTTAAACTTACAGATAATGGACCATTTGCATATCCAACACCAGCTGTCCAGTAACTTGTTTTACCATATTGACTTGAATCTTGTTCAACAACATCATATTTACCCCAGTCACCATAAGAGCCACCAACTGTGAATCCTTTATAACTTAAGTTTGTTCCAACTTCAAAAGCTCTAAGATTTTTATGCTTTTTACCATCAGTAGTACCTGGAGAATTAACATTTTGATTTTTACCAAATTGGCTAACTGCAGCTAATTTAACGCCAACTTCTTTAACTTCAGTTGTATATGATAAACCTGCTTCAAAAACATTTTTAAATCCAGATGCATCTTTAGTTAATCCAGCAACTTGAGAAGCTGTACCAAAAGCTTTTGTGTTTGGAATGAATGTTGCACCAAATCTAAAACCAGAGAATTCTGGAGTATAGTAATTTAATTTAGCAGCATTAACGCCCCTTAAACCAAATGTGCCAAGCTCATTTGTTGGAAGATTTGCAGTTTGTACGAATGTTTCCTTAGTATCTTTTCCATCGAATGTTGCAGCATTCCAATAATATTGAGCATCACCATTAATACCACCTGTTGCACTTGCAAAAGTTCCAGCATTAACTTTCATTGATTCAGAAACACCAGTATAGTTACCAACTTCAACTCTACCATAACCACTTTCTAAGAAAGCCATTACCTGCTCTGCAACACTTCTCTCATTATCTTTAAGATATACTTCTTTTTTAGATTTAGACGTATTTGCGTTTAATTTAACTAAACCACCATATTTCAAACCATCTTTAACTTCACCTTTAATATTAAAGTTAATGTATGCATCAGTTGCAATGTTGTTATTTGCTAATTTGTTTCCTGCATCAGGTCCACTCAAAGCCTTTCTAAATGCATCTCTTTGATGTGTATTTACAAATTTTGAATCAATAGACCCAGAAATTGATGTTTCAACATCTCCAGCTTGAGCAGTAAATACAACAGCACCAGCTAAAGCAGTTGTTAATAAAAATTTATTCATAATAGTATTACTTATATTTGTTAAGTTACAATATATGCTAAAAATGCAAAATTCAAAGCAATATGCCTAAAATTCATTAAAATAAATCTAGTGTGTTGTTTTTTTACTACACTTTTGAAGTGTTTATTGTGAATCAGTACAGCAATCCAGAAATATATCAATAAAAATTAAGTGAGGCAATATTTCTGGATCACCACGGTTGATATGCAACTTCGTGATGACTGTGGATAGTATTACGCCTCCCTTCGTGATGACTTTGGACGGTATGGTCCCCACCTTCGTGATGACTAAATCAAAATTATTATTGTGAACAATATAATTACCCTCCATGTCATTGCGAGCGCAACACAGTGAAACGTAGCAATCCGGGAAATTATACATATACAAAGAATTGCTATTGTAATAATAAAAGAAATCACTTAAATTCAAATTAAATACAAATACTGATGATTCATGGACAGTTATTTTTTAACTCTAAGCAATTTATTAATTTATTTATACTTACCAATATTTGCTATTATCTTAAGTAGCTTGGTTTTCAAATTTACATCGTTAAGCTCTAACTCTAAAAGTATAATACAACATTTTAGTGCTGGAGTTGTATTCTCAGCTTTATCAGTTGAACTAATACCAGAACTATATAATACACCACATAAAGCTCAATTAATATTAGGATATATTATAGGAACAATTCTAATGTTGATCATACAAAGAATATTTAGCAATAATCATTCACATTCTAGTAAGTCTTCAACATCATTACTAATTGCTGTTGCAATAGATATATTTATTGATGGCCTATTAGTTGGGATCAGTTTTGCAATAAGTGTTTCTAAGGGCTTTATTATAAGTATTGCTCTATCGCTTGAATTACTTTTCTTAGTTTTATCTGTCGATTCTTCATTACAAAAATCAGGTAAAAATTTTATGGCAATAATAAAAGTTAATCTTATATTTGCTTTATTAGTATTTATTGGATCAGCTATAGGATTAACATTTCTAAATGCTTCAAAATCAATAATGGTTTTAATAACATCTTTTGCTTCTGCAGCATTATTATACTTAGTTACAGAAGAATTACTTAAAGAAGCTCATGAAGAAAAGGAAACAACATTTTCAACATCAATGTTTTTCTTAGGCTTTTTGATTATTTTATTATTGAAATAATAGCTGTAATTGCAATCAAATACTATAAAGTGTATGATAACTTTATTTAGTTTGGGTCATTGCAAACGAACGAAGTAAATGTGGCAATCCAGTAATATAAAACAAATATTATTTATGGATCACCACGCCACTAACGTGGCTCGTGATGACAAGTTTGGTCAATCCTATTGCTTGTAACAACGTAAGCGCTAAAATAAGGGCATCTAGGCAAGAATAAAAATAAGTGGTAGAACAAAAGCCTAAAAAAATAGAGGCTAATGATGCTATTAGAAAAAAAGAAAAAAAGAATAAGTAATGAAAAATGGAAAGAGCTAGTAGAAGAATATAAAAAAAAGTAATGTAAGTAAATATGAATTTTGTAAGCAAAAGAATGTGCCGAGAAGTACATTTTATAAATGGCACAGAATTCTTGTAGGAAATAAAAGAAATACAGTAAAAAATAAATTTATACCAATAAGAGTGAAAGAA
>NZ_RXFM01000036.1 GCF_003953955.1 Candidatus Aquarickettsia rohweri
GCCAGAAGCATTGCTCCTTTGGCTCCTATATTATTATCCATAAGGTTAATAGTATGAGAGACCTTGGAATCTTTTAGTTGCTCAGCCAGAAGCATTGCTCCTTGAGCTCCTATTTGATTCATACCCAGATAAATAGTATGAGAGACCTTGGAATCTTTTAGTTGTTCAGCCAGAAGCATTGCTCCTTGGGCTCCTATATTATTACTCCCAAAGTCAATATTATGAGAGACCTTGGAATCTTTTAATTGCTCAGCCACAAAAATTGCTCCTTTGGCTCCTATATTATGACTCCAAAGGTCAATATATTGAAAGCACTTGGAATATTTTATTTTTTTTATAGCTTCATTTAAATTCCTATTTATAACTTCATTTAAATTCATAATTTACCCCCACACTAAAATATTTATTTACCTAACTTTATAATTCTACTCTTGTTTTAATTTGAAGCTACACTAGAAAAGCCTTAATTATTGAATTCTAATTAATTTTAAATTCAGAATTCTTTTCCATTACGTATGCGAATCTAAATAAATTTTCTTCATCATATGACTTAGATATTAACTGGATACCAAGTGGTAATTTATTTTTAGAAAATCCAACAGGAATTGACATGCAAGGTAAACCTGCTAGGCTAGCAGGTACAGTAAATAAATCGTTATTATACATATCTATTGGGTTTGTCTTTTCACCAATAGCAAATGCTGGATTTGATGAAGTCGGAGTTAATATAACATCCACTTTTTCAAAAGCACTAATAAAGTCATTTGCTATTAGTCTCCTTATTTTTTGTGCCTTTTGATAATAATCACCAAAATGACTTGCAGATAACACATATGTTCCTGAAATTATTCTCCTTTTAACTTCATCTCCAAAACACTCTCCTCTTGTCCTTTCTATCATATCTTTAAAATTATCACCTTCTTTTTCTATCCTGGTTCCATATCTTACTCCATCATACCTAGACAAATTAGAAGATGCTTCAGCAGATGTGATAATATAATATGTTGCAAGTGCATAATCAGTATGTGGCAATGAAATATCAACCAATTCAGCACCTGCATCTAAAAACCATTTTTTAGCTTTCTCTAAATAACTTTTAATTTCAGGATTGATATTATCTTTTTGATATTCTTTTGGAATTCCAACTTTCATACCTTTAATACTTTTTCCAATATTATCTATTAAATTTGGCGTAACCTTATTTTTAGATGTGGAATCATTTTCATCAAACCCAGAAATAGATTCCAATATTAATGCAGCATCTGTAATATTATTCGCAAAAACACCTGCTTGGTCTAAAGAACTAGCAAATGCAATGATACCATAACGAGAACACCTACCATATGTAGGTTTAATGCCAACAGTACCTGTAAACGCCGCTGGAAGTCTTACTGAGCCGCCAGTATCACTCCCTAATGCTCCTAAACAAGTATTTGCTGCAACAGCTGCAGCAGATCCACCAGAAGAACCACCAGCTACTAAATTTTTATCTGAATCATTTGCTTTATATGGATTAATTACATCACCAAAATAGCTATTAGTATTTGAAGAGCCCATGGCAAATTCATCCATATTTGTCTTACCAATCATTATTCCACCATTTGCAAATAATTTGCTGGTTACAGTAGACTCATAAGGTGGAATAAAATTCTCTAACATTTTTGAGCAAGCAGTAGTTAATATACCCTTGGTACAATAATTATCTTTCACCCCTATTGGCATTGCCTCTATCTTCAAAGCTTGTCCATTATCAAATCTCTTTTGAGATTCTTGTGCTTGATTTAATGCATATTCTTCTGTTATTTCCCTATATGCATTATATTTTACATTAGCATCTTTTGCTATTTCAATATATAATTTAATAAACTCAACAACAGATATATCCTTATCAACAAGCAATTTTTGTACTTTATAGTATGGTAAACCTATTAACTCCTGACTCATTATATTTTATAATTTATTATTTTCAGCAATTCTGCTAAATAATATTGATTTGTCTAGCATTTTCTTAAATTTATTCAATATTATTTATTATATAAGAATATACTAATATTACAGCAATACGAAAAATCCAAATTTAATTCGCATTTACTTTATCAAATAATTTCTCAATATTAATTTTTTCATCAATAAACTTATCAATTTGGAATCTAATTTGAGGTGAAAATTTCAGATTAATTCTATTACTAATTTTTTTACGATATTCAGGTGCTAGAATATTCAGCGCCTTAATCAAATCTTTATCAATCTTATCATCTAGAGGATTAATAAAAATTGTTGATATTTTTAAATCAGCACTAATTTTTACATCTGTTACAGTAACAGGAATTTTCTCTAGCTCAGGCAAAAAAATCTCTCCTTTTGCAAATATCATGGCCATTTCTTGTTTGATTAATTCAGATACCTTTAACTGCCTGTTAGTAGGTGGCTTTTTATATTGATAAGTCATGTGTAAATTTAATTAAATATTAAAAAGAAAATGAAGAACCACATCCACAACTAGATTTGGAATTTGGATTATTAATAACAAAAGAAGAATTACCTAATTCTTCAACATATTCAAGTTCAGAATTTTTTAAGAACCCTATTGAAATTTTATCAATAACAACGCAAGCACCATCTTTATCATATTCAAAGTCATCATTATTTTTAGAATCTGTAAAACCTATTTGATATTTAAGCCCATTACATCCACCTCCTTCCACTTTTATTCTAAACATTTGTGGTTTGCTCTCCTTGGAATTAAGCATATTTATTTTATCTGCTGCTTTTTGTGATATTGAAAACTCATTCATAATAAACAAATACTTATATAAATATTATGAGCATTATATCAATAATTTATAAAACTTTAAATCATTAGTTTTATAGTTATATAACTTTAACCTATACAAATTATTCATTCTTGTTGATTAACAAATTTTATATGACTATTACAATGAAGTTGAAATTAGCATAAAATAATTTTATGAGTAAGGTACTTTAAAGCATTATGTGATAAATTAGTTAATACAATGAATTCTGTTCCTGAATTAGTAGATAAAACACAAAATTTTGCAGCTCATAAAGATGAGTTTTTCAAAGATATATATTCTAATAAAAGAAGTATAGTAGATATAGTAATAACCCGAACTGCAGATAAGAATTGCTCTATAACGAGCTAGAAGCCACTATACAGCAATATTTAGCACAGTTAGGAACAACGATATAGTTATTGCGGGGGCACAAAGTGCTCGTGGCAATCCAGTAATGCATCAACAAATATAAATGCTATAATAGTTATGGATCACCACAGTAGAGCTAAAGATCTCCTTCGTGATGACTCTTGAGATATACTCTTCTTCATTATTATAAAATTTGCTATAAATTTCTTATTTCTTATCTGCAGTTCGGATTAGTAATAAATAAGATTAAAAATTTTTTAGAGATTTTAGGTGTAAAACAAAAAAGGTCATTGACACATAAAACACAAACGTTTGCTGAAAAATTATTACAAGAACGTCAAAATTCACCAACTAGTATAACTAGATAATTAACTATAACTTTTAATACATTATCTCACCATGTTTTTCTAAACTTAATAACTACTATTATCCTTTAAGCTTTATAATAAAAATAAAACTTTTCCCATATTTTTTAATAGAAATTATATCATATCCTATTAATAATGCTGGATTAATTTCTCTTGATGTTTCAATTATCAATAACGAATTCAAATGTAAATATTTAGCAACACTTACTAACACCTCTTGAGTGATCAACATATTATATGGTGGATCAAGATATATTATATCAAAAACAGTTTCGCATTCGATTTGCAAATCATTAAAACTTGACTTTATAAGAATCCAATTTTTATTATTACTTTTTAAATTTTGTAAATTAAAATTAGTAATCTCTAAACTTTCATTATTTCTATCTATAAAATATATCTGTTTAAATCCCCTTGAAATTGCTTCTATACCAACTGCACCACTTCCACAACATAAATCCAAAAATGAAGATTTATCTATATCAATGTAATTTTTAACAAAATAACTGTTAACAATATTAAAAACTGATTCTTTAACTTTTGAAGTTGTTGGTTTGATATCAACATTTAGTCCTTTTAAGCTACTTACTATTTTTTTGTTTTTATATTTTCCAGCAATGACTCTCATAAATATAGTTATTTATTATTTTTTCTAATATTTCTAATATTTTTCAAATGTTGTTTGTAATTATTTGCAAATACATGTTTTCCAGAGTTATCAGCCACAAAATAAATATCATCACTTTTAATTGGATTGAGTACTGCTTTTATTGAAGATTTTCCAGAGTTACATATAGGGGTTGGAGGCAATCCTAAATTTAAATAAGTATTATATGGAGATTGCGTTTTAAGATCATCATATGTAACCTTTCTATTAAAATCCTCCCATTTTGAAATACCATAAATAACTGTTGGATCAGCTTGTAAAGGCATTCTTTTTTTTAATCTATTTAAATATACACTTGCAATATGAGGCTTTTCATCATCAAATTTTGCTTCTTTTTCAACAATAGATGCTAAAATCAAAGCATCATTCTTATTTTTTAATTCTTTTGTAGCCTCAATATTCCTTTTACTCCATTCTTCTTCAAGCAAATTTTGTAAATCTAAATTCATTTTATATAATAAATAGCTAATTTTTGTACCATACAAATATTCATAAGTATTTGGATATAACGTACCTTCTTTATAAATTTGAAGCGAATCATTATCATTAATAACACCATAGATACTTTTTAATATTTTAGTAACTTGAATATTTGTTAATCCTTCAGGGATAGTTACTGTATGTTTTATAACATCACCTTTAATAATTATATCAAATGCTTTCTCAAAATTTGAATGTATCGGTATATAGTATTCTCCAGCAATAATTCTTTTACCTAATAACTCAAAAATCCTAGCATAGGTTATAAAAAAAAATTTATTACTTACAAGATTATTTCTATAAAAAATATCTGAAGCACATCTAATAGAACAGTTTTTTGGAATAATAATAGTGATATTATCTTGTGTAATTGTTTTATTATAAAGATTTGTATACACATAAAAAACAAACCCTATTTTTATTAAAATAGCTACCAGAGCTGATATATATAGCTTTTTAGAAATTTTCATTTACAAGTTATTATTTTACTTAAAAAGCTTTTTCTATGGTGGCGAGTAATTCCTATTTTCTTTATTGCCTCAATATGCTGTTGAGTACCGTAACCTTTATTTTTATCCCAAAAATATCCTGGATTTTCCTTATCTAAATCTTTCATTATCTTATCTCTAGTAACTTTAGCTATTATTGATGCAGCAGCAATTGACAATGATTTAGAATCACCTCCTATAATAGTGGTTAAATTATTAATCGATGTATCTGGACTTATATTTCCATCAACAATAATATGGTCAAATTTATTTTTCATTTCATTTATAATTCTCCTCATTGCAAGTAATGAAGCTTGTAATATATTTATTTTTTCAATTTCCTCAACACTACTAGATTTTATAATATATTTACAATTATTCTTTAGATAATTACAAAGTATCTCTCTTTTAATAGGGATTATTTTTTTTGAATCATTTATTTGAGAAATATCTATATTATCATCTAAAATAACTCCTGCTGCTACTACTAGCCCTGCAACACATCCTCTACCAACTTCATCTATACCAAGTATTACTCCTCCTATCCTTTTTTCATATGAAAAATCTGGCTTTAAATTTACTTTATTTAGCATATTTTAATTAGCTGGATTAATAATTTTTAAAATCTTTTTAGTAATTTTTTCAACAGTTAATCCAAAATGACTATATACATCACTATTTTTTCCTGATTTACCAAAATTTTCTACTCCAAAAAAAGCTCCATGAGGACCAATAAACTTAGACCAAGATTGATCATTACCAGCCTCAATTGCAATTTTTAAAGTATTATTACAAAGTATAGCCATTTGATATTCTAAACTTTGTTCCCAAAATATCTCTTGGCATGGAACAGAAATAACTTTGCAACCAATTTGCTTTTTTTCTAAATTCTTTGCAACATCCATAGCTATTGACAACTCTGAACCACTAGCAAAAATAGATATAGAGTTAGCTTCTCTAGATTGATATAAAATATATGCACCAAATCCAACTAAATTTTTAACATTATTTATATTAATTTTATTTCTTAATTGTGGTAAATTTTGTCTACTTAAACATATTGCTGAAGGAGTACTAGTTTGTTTTATCATTAACTCCCAACACTCTGCAGTTTCTATCGCATCTGCAGGTCTAAATAAATTCAAATTTGGAATCGCTCTAAGCGATGATAAATGCTCAACTGGTTGGTGAGTTGGACCATCTTCTCCAACACCAATAGAATCATGTGTAAATACCAATATTATTGGCAATTTCATTAAAGAAGCTAGTCGTATAGATGGTCTTAAGTAATCAGAGAATACTAAAAACGTTCCACCAAATGATTTAAATTTATCATGAATATTAATCCCATTCATAATAGCAACCATTGCATGTTCTCTAACTCCATAATGTATATAATTTCCAGTAAAATCATCTTTAGATATAATTTTATAATTATTAGATTTCGTTCCATTTGAACCAGATAAATCGGCAGAACCACCAATATAATTATCACTTTTAGCACAGACTATATTAATAATTTTATTAGAACTTTTTCTGGTTGCTTCTGAATTATGAAAAGTATCTAAATCTTTTTTAAATTTTTTAATATCACTCATAACAATATTTAAATTATCGTTATTCTGGTGATATTCTAAATAACTTTTTTTACAGTTATTTTCCCAATCTAAATATTCATCTAAATTTCTTTTATAAAAATTTCTCCAAATTTTTAAGATTGGATCAGGGATTACAAAATTATCATATGTCCAATTTAACTTTTTCTTAATTAAATTTATTTCTTCCATCCCTAGACATTTACCATGAGATTCTTCAGAATTTTCAAAATTAGGTGAGCCATATCCAATTTTTGTCCTACACGCTATAAACATCGGCTTATCACTTTTTTGAGCAGAATCTAAAGCCTTCCATATTGCATTTGGGCTATGCCCATCAACTGAAATAACATTCCAATTATATGAAGATATACTAGCTAAAGTCATATCAGAAACAGCAAGAGATGTGGGACCATCAATAGATATTTTATTATCATCAAATAATACTACAATATTATTCAAACCTAAATGTCCTGCTAATGACATTGCTTCATGAGAAATTCCTTCCATCAAACAACCGTCTCCAACCACTATATATATTTTATGATTTATTACTCCACTTAATTTAGATTTCATTTTTTTTTCTGATATTGCCATTCCAATACCATTAGCTAAACCCTGCCCTAATGGACCAGTTGTAGTTTCAATGCCTAATTTTGGATCATATTCAGGATGACCAGGAGTAATTGAACCAATTTTTCTAAATTTTTTCAAATCCGATAATTTATATCCATTATATCCTGTTAAAAATAACAAACTATAAAGTAACGCTGAACCATGACCCGCAGACAATATGAATCTATCTCTGTTTGCCCATATTGGATCATTTGGATTAAATTTAAGAAAATATTGAAATAAAACTGTAGCAACATCTGCAAAACCCATCGGCATCCCTGGATGACCTGATTTTGCTTCTTCAACCATTTCTATTGAAAGAATCCTCAGAGCATTTGATAACTTATTATGTAAATCCTGTTGTATAATATTTTTTTTCATTAACTGTTACAAATTTATTTAAGACTTAAAAATATAGTTTTATGCAGTTAATTATTGAATCACTGATATCAATAACTTTCACGTTAGGTAAATATAAATTTTTATTATTAACTCGTATAGTATTAGAAACACTTAATTGGTCAATACTTTTTAAAATTTTATCTAAATTAGGATTTTCATTTCCAATTAAATTATGAGTAACTACAACTTCAATGCTCTTAGCATTTAAATGTTTCAAGGTATCAATAGCCTTAATAATTGTTTGTCCACTTCCAATAATATCGTCAACTAATATACAATGCTTGTCCTTTACATCGCCCATTACGCCACTCATTGTTACATTATTTTTTTCATCTCTTTGTTTGTATATAACAGCAAGTGGAATATTTAAAAATTTGCTAATACTATTACTTCTTATCTTTCCACCAATATCTGCAGATACTATGATACTATTTCCTTGATTTAGATTAGAAAAATTATTTTTAAATAATTCAAACATAGAAATATTTTTAACTGGAATTCTAAAAAAACCCTCTATTTGACTTGAATGTAAATCAATTGTTATAAGTGTATCAATACCTGCAGCTTCAAGTAATGAAGCAATACATGAGGCTGAAATAAAATCCTGGTCAATTTTTTTATGATCCATTCTACTATATGCAAAATATGGTATAATTGCATGCACCCTCTTAGCACCTCTTTTTTTTGAGGCATTTATCATAAACAATAACTGTATGAGATTTTCATTAATATCTGGGTATAACTCATGTATTACCAACACATCTTCTTGATATAAATCATCGTTTATTTTAATACTTAATTCCCCATCACTAAATTTACTAATGTCACTATTTATGATATCTATATTGACTTGAGTTGATATCTTTTTAGCTAACTTTATTGTGTTATTACAATGCAGTATTTTCATAATATTCTATATTTTTATAATCATTGAAAAATTTAATAAATTTAATTGGATGAAAAAATAAACTAGAAATAGAATAATAGTTTACTCCTATATCCCTATAATCTACAATATCATAGATAGATTGAATACCACCTCCAGCAATAATTTCTATTGATTCACCAAAACTTTCTTTCGCCCTTTTTATTAATTTAAAATATAGTCTTTTAATCACCACACCAGATAATACTCCTTTACTACAAGGAAATGAATTAAATAAATGGAAATATTTAACATCACTATTTTTATAAAATTCTATAATCTCTAAATATCTTTTAATAGGAGGAACTTTTATTATTACCTCTAAGCCCAAACTTTTTAATAAGGCAATTTCATCATTAGTTATAAGCCCAATCTTTGCATTAGGACAACTAATATTAATTTCTATGGCATTTAAATTTACATTTTGATTAATGATATAATTTTTCAATACTTCAAAAAATCTTACCATATCTTCTTCATTTATAAGTGAAATTGAAAGTATTTTTTGTTTAATTCTTGATAAATTTATATTTTTAATGCCTGGGTTTCTCAATCCTATTGAATTTACCCAACTCAATTTATTATTTTTGCATATTGGCCTTAATGTTTTCAAATATCTACAAACCATACCATCCCTTTTGTATGCAGTATAAGTGCCACATATTGATGTTGCAAAATCAAAATTAACTATATTTCCAAATGGTGGAGATATAATAAGATTTTTAAACATTTTCCCTAAAAAACTTATCTAATTGAAACACACACTTAATCCAGTTTGGCGAATCTCCTCTCGAAAATACAACAACTCCAAATACGTTATCATATTGTTTATCTTGAAATTTTATTTTAGCTTCTTGCATTGAATTTCCAGTAGTCAAAACATCATCAACAATCAACAGATTATTATTATCATTTGATTTAAATTCTTTTAACGCATTTTCAAAAGGCACCCCACCTCTTGGCACACCATAAACTTCTTTAAATTTATATTTCTTAGATATAATTTTAGCCAGAGTTTTATAATCCTCTTCTGTAATTGCATCGCATTCAATCTTAAAATTAGAAACACCTACTGAATGCAGTGTAAATTTTTTATGTTGAAATAAATTGTTCATAATACTCCTTAGCAATATTTTTTGGTTCATTTGAATTATATATTGGCCTTCCCACAATTATATGATTAGTCCTAAGTTCTTTTGCTTTAGATGCACTCACAGTACTCAAATGATCATCATTACTGTGATCATTTCTTACACCTGGTGTAGCAAGAGCAATTGTGTCTTTAAAATTTTCCCTAAAATCTTTAATTAAAAAAGGAGGGCAAATGAAATTTTGACCTCCTAGATTTATTATTTCCTCTACTCTTTTTATTATCTTAGATTTATCTATACCCACTATATCACTTGATAAATGCAACACAAAAAATGGTTTAAATGAAGATTTTAAAGACATTTTAATAGTCTCATCCTGACATGCTGCAGAAATAGTAAATATTTTAAGATTTTCAATCTTAGTTGAATATCCTAAAATTGCTTTTTCCACAGTTGATGTAATATCAAAAAACTTTAAATCAAGCATTATTGGAATATCAAAAGTATTAAGCTTTGAAACATCCAAATTTGAAAGTGCTACATGACCAATTTTAATAAAACTTAAATATTGATAAGTTTGACAAATTATATAATTTGCTTTTTCAATACTTTTTAAATCTAAAGATAAAATTAAAGACATTTGACTATAATTATATAATATTATTAATTTCCAAAGCTCTAGCAAGCCTTGTTACTCCAATGCCTCCACCAAATCTAGGGAAAAATTTTTGCTTTAAAAAACTTTCTAATTCATATTTTATTCTGTCCTCACCAAATTTGTTAAGTAAACGCTAAAATATCCCCATCTTGACAAGTATTATCCGCCTTTCTTTGGGTTTCTTAAGTTTTTTGATAATTCTAAAAAAAATTTAATTTGATGATATTTTTTTATCAATATTATATGGAAGTAAATTTACTAACTCTTTTGGATCAGAATAATCATGAATATGATTCAGCAAATATTTTAAATAATCATAAGGATTAATCTTATTTACTTTGCAAGTTTCAATAATACTATAAATATTTGCACTAGCTTTAGCACCCTTAGTTGTTGCACAGAACATC
>NZ_RXFM01000037.1 GCF_003953955.1 Candidatus Aquarickettsia rohweri
CTTTTAGATGGAAGACTGCGTATTGATAATAATGATTCGGAGCGTAGTATAAAACCATTTGCAGTTGGCAGAAAAAATTGGATGTTCTGTGCAACAACTAAGGGTGCTAAAGCTAGTGCAAATATTTATAGTATTATTGAAACTTGCAAAGTAAATAAGATTAATCCTTATGATTATTTAAAATATTTGCTGAATCATATTCATGATTATTCTGATCCAAAAGAGTTAGTAAATTTACTTCCATATAATATTGATAAAAAAATATCATCAAATTAAATTTTTTTTAGAATTATCAAAAAACTTAAGAAACCCAAAGAAAGGCGGATAATACTTGTCAAGATGGGGATATTTTAGCGTTTACATCGCATTAGCATTAAATTAATTAACTTTAAATATCATTTATCTCTGATGATTCACCATTTACATAATTTGATAATGTATCAAATAAGTAATTCATACCATTTGCAATATATTGCGACCAAGTTACCATTGCATCTACATTATCAAAATTAATTGTAATTGCTTGATCAGCTACTGCACCAACTTGAAAAGTCATAGGAGTTTGAGTTTCATCAACACTTGCTTTTTTATAGGAACTAAGAGCTTCTTGCATAGCTTTTTCTAAGTATTCTTCTTTCAAATAGTACGCATTACCATTTTTACTTTTTAAATTACTATCAACAAGATCATCGTTAAAAAATATATTAACTTTATTAAACAACACTTTTTCACTATGCTCATGCACTAATCTTTCATTAAATAAAGTATAATTACTTCCTCCAGCTTCCAGCATACCACCTTCATTTTTTTCCATCAAAGCAATATATTTTATTAAATCTATATTATTTACTTTATTTAACTTTTTGTAAGTATCCTCATAACCATAAGGGGCTAATCCACCTACTACATTTTTTTCAAAAATTGATTTTAGATCATCCGCTGTGGTCTTAGTACTACTATGAAACACTAAATCATCCCCTTCAAATAAAACAGACTTACAGTTATAATAAGTATAAGCAGAACCTATTTCCTGAGAAAACACTACCTTTTTAACATTGCAAATTACTGAAAACATTTCAACTACCTTTAAATGATTAAAAAATAGTTGTAATATATAAAATTTTTATTGTAAAGCCTATTTTTATTATGTTTAAAATAGTTTATTTTCTAGATGCTTTTTTTCTTTCATGAGGGCATAAAATGGCCTTTCTCAGTCTAATATTCTTTGGAGTTACCTCTATAAGTTCATCGTCTTTGATATAAGATAAAGTTTCTTCAAGTGTAAATGCTCTATATGGGGTTAGCTTTATACTTTCATCTGTTCCAGAAGCTCTCATATTAGTAAGCTGCTTGCCTTTAACTGGATTAACTTCTAGATCATTATCTCGATTGTGCTCGCCTATTATCATCCCTTCATAAATTTTAATCTTTGGTGTTACAAATAAATCACCTCTATCTTCTAAATTCCATAAAGCATACGCAACTGTTTCACCATTAGAATTTGAAATTAAAGCGCCACTTCTTCTTGATATAATTTCTCCTTTATATTCTTGATAAGAATGAAATATTCTATTGATAGTACCAGTACCTCTTGTATCATTGCGAAATTCATTTTGATAACCAATTAAACCGCGAGATGGAACATGAAAAATTAATCTAATTTTACCACCACTTGATGGCTTCATTTCTTTTAACTCTGCTTTTCTAAGTGAAAGCTTTTCAATTACTATGCCACTGTGTGTCTCATCAACATCTATTACAACTTCTTCAATAGGCTCTAGTTTTTTACCAAATTCATCATCTATAAATAAAACTCGTGGCCTTGATACTGACATTTCAAATCCTTCTCTACGCATATTTTCTATAAGAACTCCTAATTGAAGCTCACCTCTACCACCAATCTCAAAATTTTCTCCATTATCTGAAATTTTTAAAGTTATAGTTATATTACTTTCTGCTTCTTTTTGAAGTCTATCTAAAATTATTCTTGAAGTAACTTTTGAACCCTCAAGACCAGCTAAAGGAGAATTGTTAACGCTGATTGTAATAGCCATAGTTGGCGGATCAATAGGGGTAGATTGTATAGGGATTTTTATAGTATTATTACATATTGTATATGCTACAGAAGTTTTTTCTACACCAGAAATTGCCACAATATCTCCCGCTTCTGCAACTTCGATTGGTATTCTTTCTATTCCTTTAAATCCAAAGAGTTTTGTAAGCTTTGTGTTTTCAATAATATTTCCATTTAAATCAAGTGATTTCACACTGTCACCAACTTTAGCAGACCCTGAATATACCTTTCCAATTAAAATTCTTCCAACATATGGATCTGAAGTCAATATACTTGCTAACATTGAAAAAGGTGCTAATTTATCTACATTTGGCTCCGAGACATGATCTTTTATTATGGAAAACAATGGTTTTAAATCTTTACCTATTTCATTTTCTTCAGAAGCCCAACCATCTCTTCCAACGGCATATAAAATTGGAAAATCTAATTGTTCTTCAGTTGCATCTAGTGAGCAAAATAAATCAAACACTTCATCTAAAACTTCATCAATACGACTATCAGACCTATCAACTTTATTTATAACTACAATAGGCTTTAATCCAATAGATAAAGCTTTTGATAATACAAATTTTGTTTGTGGCATTGATCCTTCTGATGCATCAACTAATAATATAGCACCATCAACCATTGACAGAACTCTTTCTACTTCTCCTCCAAAATCTTCATGACCTGGAGTATCTATTATATTATATTTAATATCTCCATAATTCATAGATGTACATTTAGCAAGAATTGTAATTCCTCTTTCACGCTCTAAATCATTACAATCCATTATTCTTTTTTCAACATCTTGATTTTCTCTAAATGTTCCACTTTGCTGAAGCATATTATCAATCAGTGTGGTTTTACCATGATCAACATGTGCAATAATTGCAATATTACGAATTTGAGCCATTAATTGTTATATAAAATAAACACATAATAAGTGGTTATTAATATATAATAATATTAAAATCGTCAAGTAAAAGTGGATATGAAATAAAAGTGGATGTGAAACAGTAACTTTTTATAAAACAATTAATCCATAGGTGTTGCAATTTTGTAATTTGCAGCTCCTTCTTTTCTTAATAAGGTAATAGTAATTCTTCTATTAATTGGAGAATATGGATTATCTTGGTCAATTAAATCTGTATCTGCTCTAGCAATAAGAGAATGAATTCTTTCAGGAGAAATACCCTTTATTAGCAAGTATCTTCTATCAGAATCAGCTCTATCTGAGGAAAGTTCCCAATCACCATATTTTACAAGCGGACTCTGATTTGATTTATCAGTATATCCACTAATTTGGATAAGATTAGGAGAAAATTTTATAAATTTTATAATATTATCAAGTAGGTTTTTTGCATAGTCAGTTAGTTCTGAGCTTCCTATTTGAAAAAGTGGATGTTTGTCTTGATCATTAATTGTTATTTCTAAACCATTTAAGGTGTTTTTATAAGAAATATTTTGCTGTATACCTTGACTATCTTGAATTAAATTATCTATCTGAGATTCTATTTTTGAAAAAATCTTATTATTTATCTCTGCAACATTAATTTTTTCACCTTCTTTCTTCACATACACAATATCACCAACATGCTCAACTCCATATTGAATACCAATTTTATTGTTATATTGATAATCATTATCTTTATTTTTAACTTCTTTTTGTAAAAAACTTAATGTAGGTACAAAATACTGAGCTACAGTTTGTAATTTTTTATTTGGAGTTGCACTTAACAACCATAAAAGCAAAAAAAATGCCATAAGTGCAGTAACGAAATCTGCGTAAGCTAATTTCCATGAACCACCATGATAATCATTTCGATTATTAAACTTCTTTTTTCTTATAATTCTGGTTTGTAATTTATTTTTTTGCATTTATTATTTGCTTGTAGTTCTTTTTTCAATTTCTAATTCAACTTCCTCAAAAGTTGGCTTATGAGCTTTCGGAATTCCTTGTCTTGCAAATTCAATAGATACCGATGGTGGATATCCACTTATATGCGCTACTATACCAGACTTTATGCATTCCAAAAATTTTATCTCATCTTCTTTATATTTTGATATAAAGTATCCTATTGGATTCACCAGACCATATGCTGAAAAAGCACCAATAAATGTACCTACTAAAGCTGAAGCAATTTTAGGCCCCAATACACTTGGATCAGAACCAACTGAAGCCATGGCTGTTATAACTCCAAGAACAGCAGCAACAATTCCTAAAGCAGGAAGTGAATCTCCAACTATAATTAAAGATTGTGAAATAGCATGCACATGATGTTTTCTGCTTTCAATGTCATTTTCCATCATATTTTCTAATTCCATTTGATCTTCAAAACCAAGAACTACTACCCTAAAATAATCACAAAAAAACTCTTTAGCATCTTTTTCTTTATGCATTATTGGATAAGAATTAAAAAGCTCACTTTTTTCCGTATTATCAATATGATTTTCTAATTCTACTAAACCATTAGAGTGCGAAAATTTAAAAAAACTAAACATAAATGATAAAAGCTCAAGGTATTCTTTTTTTGAATGAGGTGATTTCTTATTTAATTTTTTTAATGAAGCAAGCATTTCCTTTATTACATTTGGAGGATTGGAAATAATATAACTTCCAATTGCAGCACCAATAATAATAATCCACTCAGATGGTTTAAATAATACTTCAATATTTCCACCTATAGCTAAATACCCTATAAAAACAGAACTTAGCAGACAAACCAACCCTATATAAAACATTTATTAATATTTTTATAAATTTATTTATATTAAAGTTAAATTAAATTATATCTAAATCAAGTAATTATTTTGATATTTCTAAATTAATGATGTTAATATTACATTAAACTTTAAAAATTTGTATTTAAGTAGTGTATATGAAAAAGTTTTCTAGGATAAAAAAATCATCATATAGTGTATTTACTATTTTTGTTTTTTTATTAATTTTCTCATGTTTTTTAGGGTTTACATTTTATTTTATAAACTCTGTTTTTAATAATAAAACTAATAGTGAAGGTCAAAATACTTTCATAGATAATAAAATAAAACATCAACAAAACATAGACTCAGAAAAATTAGCTAAAGATTATGCAGATAAATTGACTTTAGAAAGTAGTACTAAAATAGCAATACTAATAGTTGGACTTGGTATTAATAATGAGGTAACAAACCAAGCAATAAATAAACTTCCTCAATCTATTTCTTTAGGCTTTTCCTCTTATTTAAATAATTTTGATTATTTAAACAATATTAATAGAGATATATTTATAAACATTCCTATGGAAACTTATGATTATTTTTTTCATGATAGTGGCCCTTATTATTTAATATGTAATTTAGGAGAAAAAGAGAATTCTAAAAGATTGGATTTTATTTTATCAAAAGCTAATCTTTTTAAAGGTGTCTATACTGAACTATATGAGTCTTTTACAGATGAAATTGATGACCTTAATTTTTTACTTAAAAAAGTTAATCCAACAAATAAGTTGATATTATATAATGATCCTAAAGAAGTAAAACCATTTATGGATCTTGCTACAAAATATAAAATGAACGATAGAATTTTAAAAGCCAATATAATAATTGGTAATTCTTTATCAAAAAATCAACTTATTACTAAACTTGAATATTTAAAAGAAATTTCTAGTGCTAAAGGATATTCTGTAGGAATTATCAAAGCTAGTTCTTATAATATTGATATTCTTAATAATTGGGTTAAAGAAGTTGATAAAAGCCTAAAATTTAATATAGTAAATATAACAACGTTAGTTAATAAAATTAATAAATAACTAAAATAGATAGTACTAACAAAAATGGCAATTAAATGAAGTATTATGTTTTTTATTTTTTAATTTCTCTACTATTAGGAATATCACTTAGTTTTGCATTTTATCCAATTTCAGCATTTCCTTTTATAATTTCAGTAGGCTTTTTTTCAATAATTTTAAAAAAATATAACAGCAATATAATACTTTTTTTTAATGGACTACTATTTGGATATGGATTTTATGTAAGACAAACTTATTGGATACCATTTTCAATTTATAAAGCTAATATTAATTTAGAATGGGCAGTTCCTATTTTATCAACTATAATTCCTATTCCATTTGCTATCGCAATAGGAATATTAGCAATATGCTCAAAATATGTGCGGCATAATAATGTTTTATACTCAATAAATTTTGCATTTTTATGGGTAATTTTTGAGTATTTAAGATGTGAAATGTTTTTTCCTTTTTCCTGGGGATTGCTTGGTTATTCATCAATATCTATTCCATGGTTTAAAAATATTTTATCTTTTGTTGGCTCATATGGAGCCAGCTTTATGATTATAGTCTTCTCTCTAAGTTTGTTTTCAAAAAATAAATTATTTATTTTATTTAATATAATCATGTTTTTATTTATAAGTGTAGTAGGTGAAATTAGAAAAGAAAACAAACAGTATGAACTAGATGATAAAGAAGTAATAAATATAAGAATTATCCAACCTAATATACAAGATTTTCATTTTGGAAATTCCGAGAAACAAACTTATATATTTGAAAAATTATCTAAATTAACATTATCTAAAGGATTTAAAAACATTAACTATGTTTTTTGGCCTGAATCAGCGTTTCCATATACAATTTTTAAAGATTCTAATTGGTTACAAACACTTAAAAATTTTGTGCCTCACAATAATGACGGAAAATCAGCCTTAATATTTGGAACAGATAGAATAGAGCAATTGGATAAAGAAGTTTTAAGTTATAATTCAATAATTAGCATAGATGGTAATGGTAAAATTTTAGGTCATTACGACAAAAGAATTCTAGTTCCTTTTGGAGAATATATGCCAATAAAAACTGCTAATAAAATTATTCATAAAATCGCTAATTCACCAGGAATAGAAGATTTTTCTACAGGTAAAAAAGGTAATATAATAAATTTAGACAATAATATTAGTTTTTTACCTTTAATTTGCTCTGAATCAACCCTTGATAAAAAACATCTTTCACTCTCTTCATTTAACAAATATAGATTTATCTTAAATGTTACTAATGATGCATGGTTTGAGGATACATTTGGCCCTTATCAACACTTTATAATTTCTAACATTAAAGCTATTGAATATGGTTTGCCAGTTATTAGAGTCGCAAATACTGGTTTATCAGGGATAATTGATGCATATGGAGATATAGTAAAAACTACACATTTAAGCAGAGAAGCAGTAATTGATGGTATAATTCCACCTAAATTAAGAAAACCAACTCTTTTTTATAAGATACACGAATATATTATACCAGCAATATTTACCCTATATGTTATTTTTTTAGCCTTAGTATATATTTTTAAGTCTAAATTAACTAGAAATGACTAATAGCTTAGGCGAATTATCTATTTATATTCATTGGCCTTTTTGTAAAACTAAGTGTCCTTATTGTGATTTCAATAGCCATGAATCATCAAAAATTGACTATGATCAATGGTCACATGCATATATCAAAGAAATTGATTTTAATAAAGATTTAATTAAGGGTAAAAAAATTAACTCAATATTTTTTGGTGGAGGAACTCCATCTTTAATGAATCCTAAAATAGTTAAAGCAATTTTAGAAAAAATCAATTATTCAGCTATTATTTCTGATAATACAGAGATAACATTAGAAGCTAATCCTAATTCTATAGATAGAGATAGATTTTTAGATTTTAAATCTGCAGGAATTAACAGAATTTCAATTGGTATACAAAGCTTAAGAACTAAGAATTTAAAATTTTTAGGACGCTCTCATTCCAATAAAGATGGATTAAAAGCAATTGAATTAGCAAAAGATATCTTTAATAATTACTCTTTTGATCTAATATATTGTTTACCAAATCAAAGTATAAAAGAGTGGAAAAATGAATTAAATGCTGCAATTAAATATGTTGATTATCATATTTCATGCTACCAATTAACAATAGAAAAGGGCACCCAATTTTATAATGATTTTAAATCCAATACTTTTACTATGGCAACTGAGAATACTTCAGCTCAGATGTATGAATCTACCTACAATATATTAAAATCTAAAGGAATGATCCAATATGAAATATCTAATTTTTCAAAACCTGAATACAAATGCAAGCATAATATGGTATATTTGCTTCTTAAGGATTATATAGGGCTTGGTCCAGGTGCTCATGGAAGATATAAGCTTAACGATCAAATACATTCAACAATCAATTATTATAATCCTACAAAATGGATTGAATATTTGGTTATTAAAAATCAAAAGCCTATTCAATCTAAAAAAAAATTAAGTGACAATGAGCAATTAATAGATACTTTAAATATGGGGTTAAGATTAAATAGAGGATTGCACATATCAAAAATTCCAAATAAAAACTCTCTCAAACAACTAGTTAAACATGGATTAATCAAAGAAATCAATAACAATTTTATAACTTGCACATTAAAGGGAAGATTATTACTAAATAGTGTGATTGAAATACTATTAAATGATACTTATTAGTCATATATTCATCCTGACTCCATAACAAATGTTGACAAATTAATAAATCCCTCTTATACTTTTGTTAATAAAATCAAAATTTACTATTACAAGTGGGAACAGGAAGTTTAAAAATCTGTGAATATATCTGGATTGATGGAAATTCTCCTGTAAAACAGCTCCGCTCTAAATCCAAAGTTATATTTTTACCTAAGAACCCAAATATTGATTCATTTCCACATTGGAATTTTGATGGTTCATCTACTATGCAGGCCACAGGAAAAGATTCAGATTGTATATTAAAACCTGTAAATTTCACCAATAATCCTATTTGTCAGAAGGGTGGCTATCTAGTATTATGCGAGGTGTTAAATCCTGATGGATCTGAACATAAATCAAATTCTCGTGCTAAATTGAGAAAAATCTTAAATTCAGGAGGAGCAGAACATCAACCATGGATAGGTTTTGAACAAGAATATACAATGTTTAAACATAATGTGCCTCTTGGATGGCCAGAACACTGATATCCAGCTCTACAAGGACCATATTATTGTGGCGTAGGTTCAGAACAAATTTTTGGTAGAGAACTTGCAATAGAGCATGCAAATTTTTGTATCGAAGCAAACCTAATATTTTATGGTATGAACGCAGAAGTTATGCCAGGTCAATGGGAATTTCAAACAGGATATCGTGGTTTCAATGAAGAAGCTGCTGATGCTCTAACAGTAGCAGATCACACATGGATTGCACGTTGGCTTTTACATCGTATTAGTGAAAAATATAATATTCATATTTCTTTAGATCCTAAACCAGTAAAAGGTGATTGGAATGGAGCTGGTATGCATACTAATTTTTCAACAAAAAATATGCGTAACCCAAATATAGGTAAAAAAACAATAGATGAAGCTATAGAACGTTTAAGCCAAAAACATATTGAACACATTGCTGTTTATGGAGACAAACTAGAGGAGCGGTTAACTGGCAAGCACGAAACTGCAAACATCAATAATTTTTCACATGGAGATGCAAATCGTAGCTGTTCAATAAGAATACCTCGTTCAGTTGCACTAAAGGGATATGGTTATATAGAAGATAGAAGACCAGGAGCAAATGCAGATCCATATGCAGTAGCCACTCAATTAATCTCAACTATCTGCAATAACTTGGCATAAATAATTCCTAATACTAAATAAGAATTCTAAGACCAACACTCACAACATGTATCTTATGTTTCGATTCAATATTTTGACTTATTGGTAAATTTTTATCCTTTTTATGTTTAATTTTACCTAAATTATAATATTTATAGCCTAAATCTATAAATGATGAATTTGTTACTTTCATTGAAGTACCAATCGTAAAGCTATATGCAAAAGAATCATTTGTGTTTTTATGATTATATCTTTGATATATAGGAATTGCAGATGAATGCCCCCCCATATCACTTAAATACATACTAGCAGTATTTTTACTAAAACCAGCACCTAAACCAGTGTAAATATTAAAAGTTTTATTATCTAGAAAATCATAATATAAATTTCCCATAATAATAGTACTATTAACATTAAAATTACTCTCGAATAAAGCAGATTTATAAGAAAATTTAGAGTCATTTAATCTAAATAACGTAACATCACTTCTAACTTTATTATTAAATTTATATCCTACACCAATACCATAAAATTGCCCCTTTTTTAACCTGCTATTTTCATAATCATCAGATAACTTATCATAATAAGGAATACCATAATCCACTTTAATATACGTATCATTTGCCCATGAAAATTGCTTTAAGGAAAATAATACTATAATACCAAATAAAAAATTAATTTTTGAAATTTTAGTCATGATTATAGTTCCATATGTTGCTTTCATCACCACAAGGGTTCAATATATCCTTATTAAAATTTTCAATTAAATCCTTATTTGTACACATACTTTTCAATTCATATTCTTCTATTGAATTATCTGTATTTTTCACTTTAATTATTGCTTCACTTCTAACAATGCCTTCTTTTTGCCAAATACGTAAACGCTAAAATATCCCCATCTTGACAAGTATTATCCGCCTTTCTTTGGGTTTCTTAAGTTTTTTGATAATTCTAAAAAAAATTTAATTTGATGATATTTTTTTATCAATATTATATGGAAGTAAATTTACTAACTCTTTTGGATCAGAATAATCATGAATATGATTCAGCAAATATTTTAAATAATCATAAGGATTAATCTTATTTACTTTGCAAGTTTCAATAATACTATAAATATTTGCACTAGCTTTAGCACCCTT
>NZ_RXFM01000038.1 GCF_003953955.1 Candidatus Aquarickettsia rohweri
ATTTTTGGCTGAGTTACATATTTTATCTATTTTAATGTTAATCATTATGTTTATTTATTTTATTAATTATTTAAGCATAATAAAAGGACAAGCAATAATGCTAATAAGCTATATACAATTATCTTGAAGAGCTTGAGATATAATTTTTAGCTTAGCAACATCAGTGCTTGCTCCACCTACTAATACACCATCTAAAGACTTTACCTTACATATTTCATCTATATTTTTTTCATTAACAGAGCCACCATAAACAAATTTAGCAGAACTTAATCCAGGTATTGATTTTAATGCGCTGAGAACCTCTTCAATTTGTTCTATAGATGGCACTTTACCAGTTCCTATCGACCAAATAGGTTCATAGGCTATAATTATATCTTTATCTTCTATACCATTTACTTGTGGTAGTGATTCTATGGTTTGGTTTATTAAAAATTTAATATAGTCAGATTTCTCTCTTAACTCTAATGTCTCTCCTACACATACAATAGGAATAATACTATTTTTTAAAGCAATTTGAACTTTAGATGCAACTATATTGCTAGATTCATTATCTCTTTCTCTAACCTCTGAATGACCTAAAATACAATACTGACAACCAATATCTGTAATCATTGAAGCTAAAACTTCGCCAGTATTTGCATTAGATTCAGATGAACAGAGATTTTGAGATCCAATAGAGACCTCAAAATCCTTTAATTTGTTAGCAACGCTTTGAAGATGTATATATGATGGACAAATAACTATATCTAAATCTTTTAGAAAAACTTGATCCTTTATTTCATCAATCTTTTTATTTACATCCGAAAAATTCTTTATATATGTTTTCCAATTAGCTATTAGAATTTTTCTTTTTTGCATTTTTACCTTTTTTAGCAAAAGTATTTTTCTTATATTGCGAAATTTTTGCAACAGCTTTTTTTGCTTCGCCACTTAACTTATCATATTCTGAATCAATTTTAGAGTAATAATCATCAACTTCTTTTTTTACTGATTCTGATAAATTCTTGGTTACCTTACTATAATCAAATTTTTTATTCTTATGATTGTCTGCAGATTTTTTATGATTTTCTAAATTGCTGGAATTATGTTTATCACAAGCAATAGAAGTAACAATAAGTGTTAAACATAAACTTGATGATATAAGTAGACTTCTTAAATGTTTATTCATATTTTTATACCTTTAATTGTTTAATATTCTTTGTATAAATTTAGTTGATCTAAAGTAATTGTAAAATAATATATTACTTTGTCATCAATTTTTCCATTCATTTTTGCAGTTATAAGAGGAATTTGTTCTTTAATTAAATATGGAGCTAAAATTTTAATATCTTTAACATTATTATTTTCTGGAAAAAACATCTTTGTCTCCATTGGTTGAAAACTCTGATGTTCTATCTTAAATATAACATTTGGATTTACAGAATTCACTTTACCTGGATACACTGTAATAAACTCAAATTCTCCTAAATTATTGCTAATAATATTTCCTGATCCTGCAAAATTTTCATCATAATGTTCGCTATATTTATCATAATTAAATTGATAATATCCCATAGAATTTGCTTGCCAAATACTCACTTTAGCACCTGAAATTGGAACACAATCTTTATCTAAAACCTTGCCTTTAATTATTATTTTTTTTCCTTTAGCTACTTCAAAAGAATTATAATTTTTAGTTAAATCATTGGAATTTTTAGCTTGAGGCAGCACACCTACGCTCCACAACTCAGGAGTTACAGGACACGACATAGTCTCACCTGCTAAACTTTCACCTAATATAAATGCAACAATAACTGTAAAAACTATAAATTTTTTAATCATCTAAAGATTTATAAATAACTATATTGACGTAGTATATATTCACGAACATAAATTTAAAACTAGATTATAAATAAAAGTTATATTATTTCTCAATAATCTTTAATTCATAAAATATTTTTATTATTTATGAAAATTTCATTATGCCAGATTAATTTAGAAAATGGAAATTTAAAATATAATTTTCAAAAAATAAAAAATTATTTTGAAAAAGAACAACCTTATTCTGATATAGTTGCCTTCCCAGAGCTATCTTTAACAGGATATTTATTGAAAGACTTGGTTAAAAATCATGATTTCTTAGATGAAGTTTTAAAATTTAAAGCAAAAGTAGTTGAATTTACAAAAGAAAAAAAATGTGCCCTGCTATTTGGATGTCCAATTTTAAAGAATGATAAAATATTTAATTCGGTAATTATAGCATATGATGGAGAGGAAATATTCAGTGTAGACAAACATATTTTACCAAATTATGAAGTTTTTAATGAACCAAGAAATTTTTCAGAGTCAGAAAAGGAGTCTAGGGTATTTGAATTTAAAGGAGAGAAGATAGGAATTTTAATTTGTGAAGATGCCTGGCACGATCATATACCAAATGTTTTAGCAAAAAAAGGAGCAACACTTTTTATTATCGTTAATGCTTCGCCATACGACCTTGGTAAGCATAAAAATAGAATGGAAATTGCAAATAATATAGCAAAAAAATATAACAAGCCTGTGGCATATTTAAATACTTTTGGTGGATATGATGAATTAGTATTTGATGGAGGAAGTTTTATAGTTGATAAAGATGGGTATTTTATCAATGAACCATATTTTTGGAAAGAAGGTGTAATAAGGTTAAATACCTCCAATAATACTCCTTGCTCAAATATAAAACCTATTTCTGAAGAAGAAAATATCTATCAAGCTTTAGTTTTATCTGTAAGAGATTATTTTAAAAAGAACAATTTTACAAAAGCAGTTATTGGACTTTCTGGAGGCATAGATTCTGCATCAGTTGCAAGCATCTGTGCAGATGCACTAGGTCCAGGTAATTTGAAATGTGTTATTCTACCATCTAAATTTAATTCTGAAGAAAGTATGAAATACGCTTTAGAATTAATAAAGAATATAGGTTGTGAAAAATTGACTATACCAATTGATAATATTTTTAATAATTTCACCAATGCTTTAAAAACTTCATTTAACTCTAAAAACTTAAAAGAAATAACTGTTCAAAATCTACAAGCAAGAATTAGAGCTGTGTTACTGATGGGTATTTCAAATGAAGAAAATTCACTGTTACTTGCAACCTCTAATAAATCAGAATCAGCTGTGGGTTATACAACAATTTATGGAGATATGTGTGGTGGATTTGCACCTATTAAGGATATATATAAAACTCAAGTTTATAAACTTGCTAAATGGAGAAACAAAAATGTCCCAACAGGTAGCCTATGCTCAAAATTAAATATAATTCCAAGCTTCATTATTGAAAGAGAACCTTCTGCAGAACTAAACCACAATCAAAAAGATTCTGATCAGTTACCACCTTATGATATTCTAGATAAAATTTTATACGATTTGATTGAATTAGATTTACCACAGAAAAAAGTTTCAGAAAAAAATAATGTTGACTTAGATTTAGTAAAATCTGTAGCGAATATGATTAAGAATAGTGAATATAAACGTAGTCAAGCTCCTGTTGGACCAAAAATCTCAACTAAAGGCTTTAACTACGATAGAATTTATCCTGTTAGTTATTAAGTATTTTAGCTTTAAGGCCAGAAATTATATTTCATTCAATATTATATTAGTGTCTCCAGCTATTAATAAATATAATGTTGTTTCATCTAGTAAAGAAAAATCTACATTAACTTCTTTTAATGGTTGAACAATTTCTTCTCCAAATTCTTGAATTAATTCATATGAATAAGAGCTATCATAATTAAAATTGGAGAAATTTACATTCAATTCTTTTAGAAATTCTATAATTCTCACTCCATGTAACTTAACAAAAAAAGTTACATATAAAGGCTGTAAGTTAGAAAAATCTAAATTAAGTTCTTCGAATGTTTGCAACGCTGTTTTTTCATTACACTTAATTATATTACTCATCTGATGATAAGTTATTTTTGAAAAATCTGTCTCTGCTTTAATTAGAGGCTTAATTAGCTGTGGTCCAACTTTGCATAATAGTTCTACTACCATTTTAATAGGTAAATCTGAAAAATCTGCACCTCCTTCTTTAAGAATATCTACAACGCTTTCTCCATGCAACTTAACAAAATTAAATATATCATTATTATCAAAATTATAGGTATTAAAGCCAAAAAACATAAGTTTAGAGATAATATATAAAGGCAAATGTATTACCCAATATTTATAAACAAATAAGAAATCAATAAAAAATACTGTAAAAGTGAAATAAATAGGATTAAGTTTAGATGTTAAATAAGTAGGATTAAGTTTAGATATGATACTATTATTACCAAACTCATTATTTATTTTAGTTTCTATATTTGGTCCAATAAATGGAACCATAACCCATGAAGCAATAGTTCCAGCAAATACTCCAAATTTTTCTTGTCCAAAAGACATAACTTAATATTACTAAAAACTGTTATATAACTGTATTGACTTGATAAAAATAACTTTTTAACAGGACAGTAGTATATATAAAATCAAGATTTAAGTCTAGTGTTAATTTGAAATTTCTTGAACTTTCCTTATAACAGAAAATAAACCATTGCTTCTGCTTGGACTTAAGTGATTTTTCAAATCAAGTTTATTAAACACCTGTTCAAAATTAATCTTATTAATCTGATCTTTAGTCTTACCAGAATAAATACGAAGCACAATTGCAAGCAAACCTTTTACAATCATTGCATCACTATCTGCATAAAAATATAACTTTTCGTGATTTTGCTTTATAACCAACCAAACTTGACTCACACAGTCATTTACTTTATTTGACTCAACTTTTTCAGCTTCATCTAATTTTGGTAATTTTTTTCCTAGTTCAATAATATATGAATATTTTTCTTCCCAATCATCAAATAATTCAAATTCTTCTATTAGCTGATTTATTTCATCATTCATTTTGCTATTGACCAGTTATTAAGCAACATATATAATTGGGACAAAAATAGTACTATTTTAAATTAATTGCAATAAAGTTATGATAAAAGTTAATAGATTAACCGACTATGCGACATTGATAATTTGTGAAATGGCAGAAGATAAAAATAGTATTATTAGTGCTAAATCACTTAGTGAAAAAACTAAAATAAGTGAAGCTACAGTAATAAAATTGTTAAAAATGCTCTGCAAAAAAGGACTATTAGCATCTCATAGTGGAATTTCAGGCGGATATGAATTAATAAAGAAAATTGATGAAATTAATATTCTAAATGTTGTAGAGGCAATTGAAGGAGATATATCTCTAACTTTATGTGGCAAAAATAGTTTAGAAACTTGCGAGTATAATACTGATTGTAAAGTCAAACATGGGTGGAATAAAATTAATAACTTGTTTATGCTTGCACTTCAAAGCTTTACAATAAAAGATTTTATCAATGATAGCACATATTTTGAACTTAAAAAAATTAGTTAAAAATGAGCAATAATGCAACTTTACATGAAGAATTTTTAAAGCAGGATTATAAACATGGTTTTATAACTAATATTGAATCTATAAAACCTCAAAAAGGACTGAATAAAGATGTAATTGAGTATATTTCAAATAAGAAGGAAGAGCCAAAGTGGATGCTTGAAAAAAGGTTGCTGGCTTATAAAATATGGATGAATATGAAAGGACCAAATTGGGCAAAGATAAAGCATCCAAAGATTGATTTTCAAGATATATATTATTATTCAGAACCAAAGATTAAAAAGAAGTTAAATAGCTTGGATGAGGTTGATCCAGATATTTTAAAAACATATCAAAAATTAGGAATTCCAATTCATGAGCAAAAAGCACTGGCAGGCGTTGCTGTAGATGCTGTTTTTGATAGCGTTTCTGTAGCCACCACATACAAGGATGAACTGCAAAAGCATGGAGTAATATTTTGCTCCATCTCTGAAGCTATCAGAGAACATCCTGAGTTAGTAAAAAAATATTTTGGGTCAGTTGTTCCACATTCAGACAATTATTTTGTGGGACTAAATTCTGCTGTTTTTAGTGATGGAACTTTTGTATATATTCCTAAAAATACAAAATGTCCTATGGAGTTATCTACATATTTTAGAATTAATGAATCAAAAACAGGACAATTTGAAAGAACCTTAATTATCGCTGATGAAGGAAGTGAAGTAAGCTATCTTGAAGGCTGCACAGCTCCACAAAGAGATGAAAACCAATTGCATGCAGCAGTAGTAGAACTTATAGCTCTTAAAGATGCAACAATAAAATATTCAACTGTACAAAATTGGTATCCTGGAGATAAAAATGGAAAAGGTGGTATATATAACTTTGTAACAAAAAGAGGGCTATGCAAAGGTAGTGGTTCCAAAATTTCTTGGACACAACTTGAAACAGGTTCTTCTATTACTTGGAAATACCCAAGTTGTATACTAAAAGGAAATAACTCAGTAGGAGAATTTTATTCTGTTGCACTTACAAATAATCATCAACAAGCCGATACTGGTACCAAAATGATACATATTGGTAAAAACACATCTAGTACTATAATTTCAAAAGGAATATCAGCAGGAAAAAGTAGTAATGTATACAGAGGTTTAGTTAATATTTTACCATCAGCCAAGCATTCACGAAATTATACTCAATGTGATTCATTGTTGATTGGTAAAAATTGCTCAGCATCAACTGTTCCCTATATTGAAGCAAAAGATAATTCATCAACTATAGAGCATGAAGCAACTACCTCGAAGGTAAATGAAGATCAATTACAATATTGCAAGCTTAGAGGAATTAGCAATGAAAGTGCAATATCTTTAATTGTAAATGGTTTTTGCAAAAATGTTCTAAAAGAATTACCTATGGAATTTGCAGTAGAAGCAAAAGCATTGCTTAGTGTTAATCTTGAAGGAGCTGTTGGATAAAATTAATAATTATTATATATAAAAATGTTACTTGAAATATCAAATTTAAGCGCTAGTGCAGATAATAAAAAAATTCTTAATAATTTAAATTTAAGTATTAAGAAGGGAGAAGTGCATGCTATAATGGGGCCTAATGGCACTGGCAAAAGTACTCTTGCAAATGTCATTTCAGTAAAAGATGGTTATGATATAACTAATGGAAGCATAAAGCTATCTTCCAAAGATTTATCTCAAATTACTTCAGATGAAAGAGCTAGAATGGGTATATTTATGTCTTTTCAACATCCAATAGAAATACCTGGGGTGAGCTGGAATAGTTTTTTGAAGGCATCTATAAATTCAATTAGAAAAGATCAAGGCAAAGATGATATAAACACTGTTGATTTTTTAAAAGAGTTAAAAGAAAAAGCAAATTTGCTTGATATTGATTTTAAATTACTAAAAAGAGATGTTAATTATGGGTTTTCAGGGGGTGAAAAGAAGAAATTTGAAATCTTACAAATGCTTATGTTAAAACCTAAGCTTATTATATTAGATGAGATTGATTCAGGGCTTGATGTTGATGCACTTAAAGTGATTTCCAAAAACATAAATGAATACAAAAACAAAGATACTTCTATTATAGTTATAACACATTATAATAGACTTTTAGATTATGTCGTTCCAGATTTTGTTCATATTTTTTCCAGTGGAACAATTATTAAATCTGGTGATAAAAAATTAGCAAAAGAAATAGAAATGAAAGGCTATGATAGCTTCAAATAATATGTCTAAAAAGCTAAATCTTCCATCAAGAAAAAATGAAAAATGGAGGTATTCAGATCTAAATTTATTAGAGATACCTGATTATAAAGATAGTGAATTAATAAAAAAAGACCATTTTTTTACTCAAGATAAAGGTTTTTACTATATTGTGATTTTGGAAGGCAAGTTTTCCAAAGAAAAATCAATCTTACCTAAAGAAGGGATAGAAATATCATGCTCAAAAGATGATATTACCAACTTTAATAAGGGATTAAAATTTGAGGATAAATATCAAGTATTACAAAATTTAGATAATAATGATGATATTGTTTTTATTAACATTACCGAAAATATCGATAAACCAATAAAATTAATAAAGTTAACTTCATCGAATTCTACTTTTTTTACAACTTTCATAAATATAGAAAAAAATTGTAATGTAAAATTTTATGAAAATTTTATTCAACAAGGAAAACATAACAATTTTATAAATAATGTCACAAGAATCAGTTTGAGTGATTATGCAAGTTGCAAACACTTTATTCAGAAAAATTTCGAGGTAGAAGTTAGATTCATTAACACTACTGAACTTGCTTGTGATTCTAATTCTATTTATGAAAATTATTCGGTGAATGCAATTGACAAATCTTATAGATTTGAATCTGAAGCACATCTAAATGGTAAAAAGGCACAGGCAAATTTTTATGGTGTTAATATAGCAATTAATAATCAAATATATGATATTGTAGTAGATATTAAACACAATGCTTCAGATACTTTGAGCAATCAACATTACAATCAAGTATTAAATTATAATTCATCTGGCTCTTTTTATAGCAATGTTTATATAGCAAAATCTTTAAATAATCTTGAAGCTCATCAATTAAATAAAAACCTAATATTAGATGAAAGATCTAAAGCTTACTCAAGACCAATGCTTGATATACACTCTGATGATGTTATTTGCTCACATGGCTCAACAACTGGTAATATAGATGAGGAAGCACTCAACTATCTTGCAACAAGAGGAATTAAACTTCAATATGCTAAACAGTTGATTATTATAGGATTACTCAAGTCTGTTTTTTCTAATAGCAATTTAAAAGAATCTGAAATTGATGATTTATACTCGCAAGTTTATAATTCAATTAAGTTAATTAGCTAATGAACATTATTCGTAAAGATTTTCCCTTTTTTAATCAAAAAGATTGCATAACTTTTCTAGATTCTGCTGCAAGTAGCCAAAAACCAAAATGTGTTATTGATAAACTCTTAGAATTTTACTCATATAATTATGCCAATATTCACAGAGGAATATATAACTTAAGTTCAAAAGCTACAGAAAATTTTGAAAAAGTAAGAACAAATGTTGCCAAATTCATCAACTCTAGCTCATATAAAGAAATAGTATTTACAAAAAGTGCAACCGAGGGAATTAATCTTGTTGCACACTCATTTGGTAAAAAATTCATTAATAAGGGAGATGAAATCCTAATTTCTACTATGGAACATCATTCCAATATTGTTCCTTGGCAACAATTATGTAAAGAAAAAAAAGCTAAACTAACTGTTATTCCAATAAAAAAAACTGGCGATCTAGATTTCATTGAGCTTGAAAAAATCATTTCCACAAAAGTTAAAATTATTGCTGTTACACAAATGTCAAATGTTTTTGGCTCAGTTGTTGATATTAAAAAGGTAGTAAAAATTGCTAAAAAATATGGAGCAAAGGTTTTGATAGATGCTTGTCAGTCAATAGCACATATGAAAATAGATGTGACAGATTTAGATTGTGATTTTTTAGTTTTTTCTTCTCATAAATTATATGGGCCAACTGGTGTTGGGATTTTATATGGAAAATATGATTTATTAGATTATATGGATGTTTATCAAACAGGTGGTTCAATGATAGAAGATGTATCATTTGAAAAAACCACATTTTTAAAATCTCCACATAAATTTGAAGCAGGAACTCCACAAATTGCAGAAGTTATAGCTTTTGGCGAGGCTATTGACTATCTTAACTCTATTAACCTAGAAAAATACTGGAAAGAAGAAGAAGAGATTGCAAAATATATAAAAACAGAAATAAAGAAACTAGACAATTTTAATATTTTTGAAGCTAACCAAGATACAAGTATAATTTCTATAACTCATAAAAAAGCGCATCACTCAGATATAGGAGAAATTCTTAACAAATGTAATGTTGCAATTCGAACTGGTCATCACTGTGCAAAACCACTTATGGATTATCTTAAAATTCCTGGTACAGCAAGAATATCATTAGGAATATATAATAATTATGAGGATGCTGAAAAGTTAATTACAGCTTTAAATAAATTCAATAAACTGTTTTCATAATGCTATGGATTTAAAAGATTTTATACCACAAAATTCAGGAGAAATATTTAAGGATTTTACTAAAGAACAAATCTCATCAATCAATAAAATAGATAATATACGAGATAAAGTTATAGCTATTCTTAAACTAATCTATGACCCTGAAATATCTGTAAACATTTGGGATCTAGGTTTAATTTATAATATCGATATTTCTAAAAAAAATATCATAAACATAAAAATGACATTAACATCACCTACCTGCCCTGTCGCTGATGCTATACCTCAAGAAATTAAAACTAAAATTAAATCAATAATTACCGAAGCTAAAGAAGTAAATGTAGAACTTGTTTGGAAGCCAAAATGGGATAAGTCAATGATGACTGAAGAGGCAAAATTTATTTTAGATTTATTTTAATTTCATCTAAATATACGTAAACGCTAAAATATCCCCATCTTGACAAGTATTATCCGCCTTTCTTTGGGTTTCTTAAGTTTTTTGATAATTCTAAAAAAAATTTAATTTGATGATATTTTTTTATCAATATTATATGGAAGTAAATTTACTAACTCTTTTGGATCAGAATAATCATGAATATGATTCAGCAAATATTTTAAATAATCATAAGGATTAATCTTATTTACTTTGCAAGTTTCAATAATACTATAAATATTTGCACTAGCTTTAGCACCCTTAGTTGTTGCACAGAACATCCAATTTTTTCTGCCAACTGCAAATGGTTTTATACTACGCTCCGAATCATTATTATCAATACGCAGTCTTCCATCTAAAAG
>NZ_RXFM01000004.1 GCF_003953955.1 Candidatus Aquarickettsia rohweri
GTATAAAACCATTTGCAGTTGGCAGAAAAAATTGGATGTTCTGTGCAACAACTAAGGGTGCTAAAGCTAGTGCAAATATTTATAGTATTATTGAAACTTGCAAAGTAAATAAGATTAATCCTTATGATTATTTAAAATATTTGCTGAATCATATTCATGATTATTCTGATCCAAAAGAGTTAGTAAATTTACTTCCATATAATATTGATAAAAAAATATCATCAAATTAAATTTTTTTTAGAATTATCAAAAAACTTAAGAAACCCAAAGAAAGGCGGATAATACTTGTCAAGATGGGGATATTTTAGCGTTTACGATAAAAATGATTGATGATAATAAAATTGAAAGTATATCTATAATTAATGAAATTCATTTAGTCAATATACTACCGTTAAAGTATAGCAATTTAAAGGATTTAACTAAAGATAGGTCATCTCTAGCAAATCTAACTTGATGCAACTATAAAGTTTTAAATTTCATCACATTAATTTGAAATCAACTTTATTATTGACAAGCTAAGCATTCATCATATTTATCTTCACCTTTTGTAATAACGGGAGATAACTTCATTTTAAGCTGATGCTTATCTACATTCTCTGAAATTGAAACTTTATCTGCTCTTTGTAATGATTTTGATCTACAATAATATAAGCTCTTAACACCTTTTTTCCATGCCAGATAATGCAATTTATTTAATTCAGATTTATCAATATCAGCTGGAATAAAAATATTTATAGATTGGGCCTGACTTACATAAGGGGTTCTATCTGCAGCATGCTCAATTAACCACTGTTGATTTATCTCAAAAGCAGTTTTAAATACATCTTTCTCATCTTTGCTTAAAAAATCTAAATGACTTACAGAACCCTCATGGTTCATTATAGATGACCAAATTTCCTCTGTATCTTTATCTTTCATTTGTAATAATTTCTTCAAATACTTATTTCTTATATTGAATGAACCCGTCAAACTTTTCTGTGTATATGCATTTGAATTAAATGGCTCAATCCCTGGAGATGTAGAACCTGCTATAACTGAAATTGACGCTGTTGGTGCAATCGCAGTTTTATTAGTAAATCTTTCTTTAAGGCCAAGTTCTTCAGCATCAGGGCATGCTCCTTTTTCTTCTGCAATTAATTTTGATGCTTTATTAACTTCATTATCAATATATTTAAAAATTCTAAAATTCCATGATTTTGCCAGGGCTGATTCCATAGGTACCATCTTTGATTGCAAAAAAGAATGAAAGCCCATTACTCCTAGTCCTACACTTCTTTCTCTATATGCTGAATATCTAGCTTTACTCATACTATCTGGAGCATTATCAATAAAATCTTGCAATACATTATCTAAAAATCTCATAACATCTGTAATAAACATCTTATTATCATGCCAATCATCATATTTTTCTAAATTTAGCGAAGATAAGCAACATACTGCAGTTCTATCTTTGCCCTTATAATCTTTGCCTGTCGCAAGAGTAATTTCACTACATAGATTAGAAGTTTTAACCTCCATATTATGCTTTTTATAAGCATCAGGAGCATTCTTATTAACATTATCAATAAATAATAAATAAGGTTCACCTGTCTCAATACGTGCAAGTAGAATCCTTATCCATATATCTCTAGCTTTTACAATAGATATTATTGAGTTATCCTTAGGACTTACCAATTCCCATGGCAAATCATTTTCTACAGCATACATAAATTTATCTGTTATAACTACACCATGATGTAAATTTAACGTTCTACGATTTGGATCACCTCCTGTAGGCCTTCTTAATTCTATAAATTCTTCAATTTCAGGATGAGAAACAGGCAAATATACAGCAGCACTTCCTCTTCTTAAGCTACCTTGTGATATAGCTAAAGTAAGCCTATCCTGTACACTTAAAAAAGGTACTATACCTGATGTTCTACCACTATTTGCAACTTTTTCACCAATAGAACGTACATTACCCCAAAATGTACCAATTCCACCTCCTCTTGAAGCTAACCAAACATTTTCATTCCAAATCTCAACTATTTCCTTTAAACCATCACCAACTTCATTAAGAAAACAAGAGATAGGCAATCCTCTCTTAGCACCTCCATTACTTAAAACTGGAGTAGCAGGCATGAACCAGAATTTGCTCATATAATCATAAAGTCTTTGTGCATGATTTTTATTATCGGCATAATGAGTTGCAACTCTGACAAATAAATCTTGATAAGATTCATTCTCCAATAAATACCTATCTAACAACATTGCTTTTCCAGATTCACTTAAATTTTGATCTCTAGAATAATCAACATTCACTTCATACTTAAATGTTGAATTTTGACTATTTTTTTCTAATACACTATTTAACATAATCACAAGAAATTAATTTATATCATATAACAACCTTACTATATATAGTAGTGTGGTTACAATATATTTGTGAAAAGCACTATATATTGATATCATTAAAAAGTCTACAACAAAAATTATTTTATAATAACAGTTTCCAATAAATTTAAAAAAGACCCCTTGCGTTATAAAAAAATCAGCATCTAATCATTATAAAATATTTAATAACACCTATAATTATGTATATATTTATTTAATAATTCAAAGCTATTAACTAAAATTTTATTACGTTACTTTATTCTTTAATTTTTTAATTAACCCTATTACACCCTCTTTAGATATAATAGAACTAAAATCAGATCTCTGCCCTAAAATTAAACTTACATCCTCAGCAATTATATCTCTAATTAAAAATCGTTCCTTAACAACTTTTATTCTATAAGCTACATTAATATATTTTGAATTATATTTTTTGTTAAGAACCTTAGTATTAACAATATATTGAGAATTTGATATAAGCTTTATAGAATCAATATCAAAATTTACTCCGTTATATTCAGAGAATTTTGAGACATAAGCATTAATTAAAAAAGCTTTGTAAACTATTAAATACTCTTTCAACTGTTCTTGTGCAATATTTCTATAATATTTACCTAAAGCAAACTTACCCATCCAACTTATATCTACAGTATTACAAAAAATATCACGAAGCTTCTGTTTTTTTTGCATCTCTGCATCACTTGAATCAATAACCAAAATCACTTGTTGCGCCGTATTATTAACAAAATTTTGAACTTTTTGGTTTTGATTAGCAAATACGGATAACAAGACTGTAATATTTACAACAAATAACAAAATAACTAGCTTTAATTTTTTAATAATATTACCCATTTATTTACCTATTTATTTTTTTGATAATAAAAACTTCTTAACGCAGCATATTCATCAATTGAAACCTTAGATAATGTTTTATCAAGTCCTATAAATTTTTCTCTCTCTACTATAAAACTTGTACCATAATATATTTTTAGAAACTTTTTATCATTTCTAAATTTTACAAAGTTTAATGGATTTACTCCAATATCTACTATACTGCCAAATCCATCTCTAATATTAGATGGTCCAAGAACTGGTAAAATCATATAAGGACCTTTTTTAGCTCCATAATGCTTCAATACACCTCCAAAAGAAGCATTTTCTTTCTTTAACCCTGCCAGTTCGGCAACATCAAATATCCCCAATATACCAAAAGTACTATTAATAAAAAATCTAAAAAATGAATTAAAGGCTTTATCCGGTTTGAACTCTATTATTCCGTATAATAAATTCAGCGGCTCCTTTAAATTATTAATAAACGAGTTAACTCCTCTTTTGGCAGATTTAGGCAATATAACACCATATATCTCAGCAGGAGGTTTAATTATATATTTATCAACAACCTTGTTAAATTTATATATTTTGCGATTAAATTTTTCATAAGGATCGTATATTTTAAAATTATAGTACTGTTTATAATAATCATCTTCTATATCCAGATCATTATCATTAACTAATTCATCTTCTTTCTTAGCTTCAACTAAGGTAAAAATGCAAAGTATACTGATACTTATAAAAAATCTAATAACCCACTTATTCTTTAATAAGCTCATGATTAGGTTTTAATATTAATGTCATTTGAGAATAATTTTGTTTATTAATATCAACTCTATCTTCTTTTTCTATATGCCAACCACACTTTTTCACTACCTTTTGTACATATGTTTTATTAAAAATAAACTCTTCATCACGATTATTAAAATAATAATTCTTTCTTTGATTAGCATCTAAATAAAAACTTAATAAAAAAATCCCTCTATTCTCTATATATGAATGTACAGAAGATAGTATTGCTTCAATTTCAGTCGTATAAGAAATTAAATTTAAACCTATGATTATATCAAATTTAGCATCAATTTTAGATTTCGACACCACAAAATTTCCTGGATCTTGATTAATTAGTGTATTGTAAACTTTTTGCTTACCAATAGATAAATTTTTACAATGTTTAATAGCTTCACTATAAGAATCAATACCTAATACAAAATTTAACATTTAATTTTTTCTTAATAAATATGCTAATAATCCATTACTACAACCTAAATCTAATAAATTAAAATTAAATACTTTTGTAGTATCTCCTAAAATTTTTTTTAATTCTTCTAAAATGATATTTTCATCTGTATTAATATATTTATTAAATTCAGATAGATAATATTTAAATTGCTGAGTTTTTTTATGTTCAATTATTCTTAACGGCACATACTTAATCTTATCAACCTCATCATTAATTATTTTTAAACAATAGTCTATTTCTTCAAAAAATTTAGATTTTTTATTATAACACTTTTCAAAGCACTCCCTAGCTTTTTTAAATTTGTTTTTTTCAAAATAACATCTACCTAATAAATATTCTAAATCCTCACTTTGATAACCAAATTTCTTTAATATCTTAAATCTAAATATAGCATCATTAATGTTACCTAAATTAAAATGATATATCCCTAATTCATAGTTTGTTCTTTTTAAATTTTTTGACTTAATTTTAAATTCATTAATTTTACTTTTTAACTCAGAGATGAACTTTTTAAAATCACTTATTTTCCAAAGCTTTAATGATTTAAAAAAATTTCTTATTTTTTCTAAGTTAATCATATAAACACCTTTTATTTTTAAACTTTATTATTTGATTTGATTTGGTCAAATATTGATATAGCTTGAGCTGTCATAGAACCAATATTACCTATTTCACTTGGTATAATAACAGTATTACTATCTTTTGCAATTTTTTGAAAAGCTTCGATATATTTTTGAGCAATACTCATTGAAACTGCATCAGAGCCCCCATTTTTCAATATTGCTTCTGCAATTTTCTCAATGCTTATTGCCGTTGCCTTAGCCACAGATTGAATAGCTTCTGCCTCACCTTTTGCTTTATTTATCTTATCCATCATTTCTGCTTCAGAATTAAGAACCACTCCCTTCTTTTTACCTTCTGCAATATTTATCATTGATTGCATTTTGCCTTCTGATTCAAGTATTTCAGCCCTTTTCTGTCTTTCAGAAGAAACTTGAGCTTCCATCGCTTTTAAAATTGAAGATGGTGGATTTATATCTCTAATCTCATACCTCATACATTGAATTCCCCACGTGCTAGCTGCTTCATTAATTGCAGCAACAATCTGATTATTTAGCTGCTCTCTTTCTTCAAAAGTTTTGTCCATAACCAGCTTACCTATAGCAGATCGCATTGAGGTTTGTGCTAATTGAGTAACAGCATAATATGGATTTTCAACACCATAAGATGCATCCATAGGATTTATAATTCTAACATAAATAATACCATCAAGCGCAAGTGTTACATTGTCTTTTGTAATTGCCGATTGTTGTGTTACATCAATGGCCTTTTCCTTAAGAGTATGCTTATATGCTACCTTATCAATAAAAGGCAAAATAAAACTTAATCCAGGCTGTAATGTCTTATTATATTTACCCAATCTCTCAACAATCCATGCCTGTTGCTGTGGCACTATTTTTATTGCCAACCAACAAAAAACACCTAAGGCTATAAGAAAGATCCCTATGCCAGAATTTAAATCAAATAAATCCATAAAAATAGTCTATTTAAATCACTTAAACAAACTTAATACATTTAGGAATATTTTTCTACAATAAATACATTATTCTTTACAGAACAAATTTTAACATTATCTCCCTTCTTTAATATATTTTTCTTATTAGAATTAGCAAGCTTAGCTTTACATACAGCACCAGACCACTTTATTTCACCTAAATTTTTATCACTAATAGTATTGCTGTAAACAACAGCAACACTGCCTTTAATGTTTTCATATCTATCATTACTTCCCAAGTTTAACAAATACTTTGTCGGCTTCCATAATATAATTGACCACAGACAAAAAAAACCAAAAAAGAAACCAACTTGATCAATTAAAGTATTTAATGTTAATAAATTAAAATTCATACATAGTGCCAAGCAAAATGCAGCTAATCCCGCAAAGAAAAATGCAATAGTACCACCTAAATACATCTCTATAATCATTAACACTGCACCTAATATATACCAAATCTCAACTTGATTATTTAAATAATACTGCATATTACTAAAATTTTTAATTACGTTACTTAAGTATATTAGATATTTTTAAAAATTCATCAATAGATAATTGCTCAGGTCTTTTACTAGAATCTATTTTAAGTTTTTTTAGCTCATATTCAGGCTTTGCAATTACTTGCTTTAAAGTTTTCCTAATTTGTTTTCTTCGATAGTTAAAAGTTACTTTACAAGTTTTTTCTATTTTATTAATTTCTTCTAAAGTAGGAAGCAACTTCTTTGGGGTTAATTTAATAACAGAAGAAGTAACTTTTGGTATTGGAAAAAAATTTTCTGGCCCAACATCAAAAAGTAACTCACACTCACAAGTAAACTGCGCTAAAACACTTAATCTACCATAATCATGTGTTCCTACTTTTGCAATCAACCTATTTGCCACTTCTTTCTGCACCATAACTATAATGCTATCAATAAAATGCAAATTTTTAAACCATTTAACTAAAAGCACTGTACTGATATTATATGGTAAATTAGCTACAATTGAATAGAAATTGCCAACAAAATTTCTTTCATTAATTTGCAATGCATCATCATAAATAATATTAAAATTCACATTACTGGGAGCTTTTATTTTATCAAGAATTGGCTGCATCTTTTTATCAATCTCAACTACAGTTAACGATTTAATATTAGTTTTTAACAATTGATTAGTAAGCACACCTATACCAGGACCAATTTCAAGTATCTCTTTATCACATGTATTACCAATTGACCGAACAATCTGATGAATAATATTTTGATTAATTAAAAAATTCTGACCAAATTTTTTAATTGGAGTAATATTAAACTCTTTTAAATTTCTCTTTAATTCACTTATCTCATTCATTATCATTATGTATACTATTGATTTACAAAGGCATTGTTTTTGGTTAAATATACTATTTTAACTTTTATATAAGTTATTTTTTGTTACTTAAAGAATTTAATGATTAACCTTTTAAAAATCTTCCCTAAATTATTAATTATTTTCTACTTTGTAAATTATACTGCTTATAGCATAGAATCCTATACAAATAATAATGAGATTATTATTGAAGCAGATGAATTAATTTATAATAAAAATCAAGACTTAATTAGCGCTCAAGGTAACGTTGATATAAGGCAAAATCAGCTTCACCTTGTTGTAGATAAAATTGTATATGATAAAAAAAATAATTACTTATATGTACTTGGCAATTTAGCATTTAAAAATGATAATAAAAATTACTTCTTTGGCAGCAAGGCATTTTTTAACAGAAATAAAAATGAAGGCTTAATAATTAATTTTAAAGCTAGAATTGATAAAAAAGGCTTGTTGTCATCTAATTTTGCTCAGATGATTAACAATAATACTTTCATAGTTCAAGATATAATTTTTTCAACATGCAAAATATGTAATAATAATTTAATTCCAAACAAACCTTTATGGCAAATATCTGCTAAAAAAGCTATTGTAAATACCAAGGAAAAAAATGTTAAATTTAAAAATAGTAAAATAGAATTATTTGGAACACCTATTTTTTACTTGCCTTATCTCTCTATCCCTACACCAAATTCCCCAAGAAAAAGTGGATTTTTAACACCAAAATTAAAAAATTCTAATATATTGGGACTTCAACTATCAATTCCATATTATTTTAACATTTCACCACAAATGGACATAACATATACACCTACAGTAAGCAATAAAAGCAATACCTTAAATAGTTTCAACATTAGATATCTGACACAATATGGCCCATATGAAATTAATGGAAATTTAATAAACGATAATAAAATTTGCCAAGTTGACGCTAATAAACAAAATAAATTAAAAGGATTTTTAAACTCTATAGGTAATTTTAATTTTAAAAACAATTATTTTCTAGAATATCAACTCCAGAGATTATTCGATGAAGATAAAACTATTACAAAAAAATATAAAATAACAGATGATGACGTGCTCACAAGTAAATTTTCATTAAGAAATGAAACTAAGGAAAGATTTTTAACTTTTGAAGGGATTTCATTCCAAAATCTAAGGCATCAAGGTAGCAAAAATATTGCCCCCCAAGATAGCAATAATAGTACCCCCTATGTTATACCATGGATTAGAACATATAATAAATTATCTCCAAATCTCCCTTTTATTTCTAATTTAGCATTTTCAACTGATATACTTAATCTACGTAGAACTAAAGGAGAAAGTTATATTAGAAGCACTTTTCAGTTTGATTCATTTAATAACATTAACTTACCATATGGTCAAATTTTGAACATTTATCCATCCATTAGATATGATTATTATGATATAAAAAATAATACAGAAACAAAAAGTGATATAGGAACAAAAAACAGATTAATAGGTAAACTATTTTTTGATTGGAAATGGCCATTTATTAAATATCTTGGCAAAAAAAACATAATATTAGAACCAATTGTAAATTTTACTTATAACTCCAAAACAACTCCAACTATTACAGACGAGGGTTCATCCTCACAAATTATGAGTACATCAAACATATTTTCATCTTATTTTGTTACTGGAAAGAATAATGTTGACGTTGGTTCAAGACTAAATTTTGGACTTAGATCTAATTATTATACAGGAAAAAATACTTATGGAATAATTTTGGGACAAAGTTATAAATTAACTCAACCAAAAGATTGTAAAGCCACTTCCTATACCTGGAATAAAAAATTTGATGCCTTAAAAACCGAAATTGTTAGTAAATTCTATGCACAATTAGGTGATGAAATTTCAATAGTTGATAATATAAGCCTGACTCCCAATCACTTAGAATTAATTAAAAATGAGTTAAATTTTAATTTTCAACATCAAAAAGCCGAGATAGATTTAAATCATATATTTATTAACAAAAAATATATAAACCAAGACCATAATAATCATAATCAAGAGATTGCAGTTAAACTCAAATATAATTTTAATAATAATTGGGGCATAGAAACACAAGCAAAAAGAAAGATTGGTTCAAAAATGCAAAAATCGAACCCAGATAATAATAATAACTGGATAAGCAATCAGATAGGCTTATTTTATAAAGGAGATTGTTTAAAAGTTAATTTTGGTGTATTAAGAGATTATTCAAAACTTAAGAATGTCAATTACAATTCTTCAGTTACAACTTATTTAACAATTGAGCCTATTTTTAATTAGTTATGCTAACAAAAAAAAATACTATAAATTTAATCTCAAAATTCTCTCTGATCTTATTTATACTTCTCTATAATGAATTTTGTTATGCATATCAGGATAAAATTGTAGCATATGTTAATAATGAAATTATTACGTCATTTGAGTTAAACTCCAGAATTAATTTACTAGAATCTTTAAATAGAGTAAAAATTCACAATAACCAAAAAAATGAAATTATTGAATTGTTAATTGATGAAAAATTATTATCTCAAATAGCAAAAAGAAATGGCATTTCCATTTCTGAAAATCAAGAAAATTCTTACATTAATGACTTATTAAAAGAAAACGGCTTTAAAAATTTACAACAATTCTTAAAAAAATTTAATGTGAACATAGATGAATTTAAAAATTATATAAATGCAAAATTATTATTAAAAAAACTAATTGAATACAAAATAGAACCAGAAACTGATGTTTCTAAACAAGAAGTTATTGATAATTTAAAAATTATTTCAAAAAAATACAATAATTTATCTGAAAACAGTGAATTAAAACTATATGAAATATTGATTTATAAAGATAGTGATACACCTAAAGAAATAGAAAAATCTATATTGAGAATTTATTCTTTATTACAAAAAGGAGAATCTTTTCAAAACTTAGTAAAACAATTTTCACAAAGTAAAACTTCAAAAAATCATGGTTTTCTAGGTTGGCTAAAAGTCAAAGATCTATCCCATGATATTATTGAAGCATTTGGATCTAAAATAAAAATTGGCTCAATAAGTACACCTATTGAAAAAGATGATAGTATAATAATACTAAAAATTGCCTCTATAAAGAAAATCAATAAAGATACAGCGCTTAATGAACAAGAGGTAAAGAATATAATTTACAATCAAAAACTCAGTATAAATTTAAAAAATTTCTTAAGTACGTTAAGAAAAGGGTCATATATTAAAGTCATAGGATAGAATATTTCATTACAATAATTCATTAATATATATTTTTTTATTTATACAATTATTGATCTATTGGTTATACAAATATATCTCAATAAAAATGAACTAGTTATCAATATAAAACTTCCAAGTAACAAATAGACATAATTAATATTACTGTTAATTATTAGATTACTAACTTGATAAAATATCACTGAAATTGAATATGCAGAAATAGTTGACCAAATAGCAGATATTAACGCCCATTTTTTGCCTATCTCATTAGAAATAACACCAAACACTGAGACACAAGGAAAGTATATTAAAATAAATATTAAATATGATAAAACAGCAATTTTATCTTCAAAATTTTTTGAAATGTTTCTTATAATAGAATTATTGATTTGATTATCTTCATAATAATTATTTATTGCCCCTGTATTAGTTAAATTATACAATTTGTCAAAATTATCAGTTAAAACGCCTTTTATTTTCTCAAATATACTGAAAAATGCTCTTTTGTATTTAGACACAATACTTATTTGTTTTTGATTATCTGGTTTATCAATTTTATCTGAATATAATGAGACTAGAGTGCCTACAACAATTTCTTTAGCAAATATCCCAGTAATAATTCCTACAGCTGCAGGCCAATTTTCATTTTTCAGCCCTATTGGTTTAAAAATATGAACAATGTTTTTTCCAAAAATATTAATAATATTTTCTTTATGATATTTTCCCTCACCATTTTTAATTGGTATTTCGATAGAATTAATTAAATGAATAATAAAGAATACAACTATTATTGTTTTACCAGCACCAAAAATAAAAGACTTTGTCTTTATAAGGCTTGTGTTAATAATAGTTTTAAATTTTGGTAACTTATACTCAGGTAATTCTATTAACATATTGGAATTAGCTAAGTTTTGGGATTTACCTTTTAATAATAACCCTGTAATTAACGCCATACAAATTCCTAAAATATACAAAACAAAAATAATATTTTGCGTATTATTCGGAAAAAAAATGTAACAAAATAACGTATAAACAGCTAATCTTGCTGTACAAGAAATAAATGGCATCATCATGATTGTTGAAATTCTCTCACTATGATTACTTAACATTCTAGCTCCAGTTATAGCTGGTACATTGCACCCAAAACCAACCATTAATGGTAAAAATGATTGCCCTGATAACCCAACTATTTTCATCATTTTATTTGCAATAACAGCTGACCTTGCAATATAACCACTATCCTCTAAAAAAGATAAAAATATATACATAGCCATTATAATCGGGATAAATGATGCAATAGTTTGAACTGCACCACCTAATCCATGTATCAGTATATTAATCCACCCAGACATATAAATTTTTGATATAATGTATAGTGGAATATCAATAAATGTTGCTTCTGCTATAAGACTAAAAAATTCCTGAAAAACTCCACCTATATTTATACTAAATACAAACATTAAATATAATGATAATAAAAATATTGGAACACTTAAAAATTTATTCAATACTATATTATCTATCTTATCCGAAAATGACTGAGAATTAGAAATTCCACTTTTACAAATCTGCTTTGAAATTTTTTCTATAAAATTATATCTACTATTTACTAATACTAAATCAGATGTTTGGCCAAATTCTTTTTCCAAATCTTTATATATTTTTTTTATAAATTTTTTTAATTCATTATCAAAATTTTGATAATTTCCCTCAAGTAATTCAATTTTTTCTTCATTAGAAATATTTGGAAATTTTTTCCTCAAAAAATTTTCTACATCAAAATAATATTTGGAAATTTTTTTAGAATAAAAATCAAATATATCTAAAGAGTTTTTTATTTTTTTACTTTCTATTAAAAAATCTTTTAACCTAATAATATCACCTCTATTTTTAGCAGATATCGATATAACTGGACATTTTAGCAATTCAGATATTTTTTCATGATCTATAAATATACCTTTATTTTTAGATATATCTTCCATATTAAAAACTAAAATTACTGGTATCTCCCTTTCAAGCAATTGCAGTGTTAGGTATAAACTTTTTTTAAAATTTACACTATCAATCACATTTATAATACAATCAAAATTACCCTCTTTAATGTAATTAATCGCTATCTTTTGGTCCAAGGATGTTTTTCCCCCAACACCTAAAGAATATAAGCCAGGCAAATCTACTAATTGCACTTTATGATTTTTATTATAAAATCTCCCAACTTTTTTTTCTACCGTTACACCTGACCAATTAGCTGCTTTTTGTTTAAGACCTGTTAATTCATTAAATATTGTTGATTTTCCTGAATTAGGGTTACCAATAATACCTATTGAAATTTCTTCCATTTAATAACTCATTTTTAAAACTAATTTGTAATTTTATTAATCACTAATTTCTCAGCTATTGATTTATCTAATGCAAATTTATTACCTTCACATTTTATTATAACTGAACCAAAAAAATTTTTCTGAATTAACTTCATTTTCATCTCAGGTAATATACCCAATTCCATTAATTTAATTTTTTGAATTTTATTTAATAAAAATTTTTCTATTTTAAAAATTGCCCCTTTACTTATCTTGTTTATTGATTTGTCCTTCATATTTGCAATTGATAATCATTCTTGATTAGAATCTAAATTATATTTTTCTTATTGTCAATAAATGTTTCATATGATTTTATAAGAATGATTACTCTAAATACTTTTGAAAGTTATTATGCCCACAGAAAACTATGATCGTTTATTAGCAAATAAACAAGATACTCAAGTTAATATAAAATCATACTTAGAAAATCAACAAGAGGTTGATCATGATCAACGAAAGCAAGAGCTTCAATCTGACCTTAATGACGCACAATTAGGTCCAGATCTAATTCTACAACTAGAAGAGTTACGTGATTTAGAATTAGGAATAAGCTGGGCACAATTTGGTCCAAAAGCAGATGGAAGCTATGATTTAATTAGAGATTGTATAAATCAAGAAACGACTCCTAGAAATCCAGAAAAAGCTGAGCAAATATCTTATATAATTCAATCAACTAACTTACTATTAGGTGCTAAAAAAGCTTTAGAATTAGAAGGTAAGAATACTGATAAAATTAATGAATTATTACAAGAACAACTAAGTAAACTTGATAGTAAAGAGAAAATAGATATTAAAGCATTTAATACAAAAGTCATAAATTTACTAAAGGATCAAGGAGTATCAGAAGCAAAAGCAAAGCTAACTACTGCAAGAAATTTTGTTTATATGGACAACAGGCAATTTCATGTATCCACTTTAACTAAACAAAAAGATGCACAAGGCAAAGAGGTGCTAGTTGTCGAGTCAGATATGATGCTACTTGGACTTACTGATACTCAGAAAGCAGAATATAATAAAATCAAAGATTGGCAACAAGGACAAAGACTAAATATTGGTTGGTTTGATCAACTAAGTGATTTTGATAAAGCTTTTGTTAAAAGTTACGCTGCTCAAATTGCACAAGGCAATGTAATGTTGCCAACCCAGACTAGAGAGCAATTAGCTGGATTAAGAAATGCCTACGAAAAATCTGTCTTTGTTTGTGACATGAATGGAGGAGGTATGGAACAAGTGCTCGAAGTACTACATACCGGCACACCATCGTTTCATGGTGAAGATGATAAAATAAACCTGCAACAAACAGCGCAAAATTTAGCACAACTTGATTCTTTCACACTCCTGACGGAGTAGAGATTACAGATAATGCTTTAAATTCTCCTAATCTTGCTGATGGTATACCAAATTATAGTAATGAAATAGATAGATACGCACCAGATTTAATCATGAAAGCGCAAAAACAAAGAGGAAGTGGAACATGCGCTATCACACCTTTTAATGGAATGAGGAGATTAGCAAGTAATGATAATCACGGCTTTGATATAAATTTATTAAAGCTTGGTACTACTCTTAAAAATCAACAAGGACTTGAAAATATTGCTAACTACTTAATCAATGGAACAAATAAAGATCAAGCACTTGAGCAATTAGACGGCTTGAATGGTAACCTTGACTTACAAAATGCTTTAAAAAATGCAATAAAAGCAAAGGATATGATTATCAATCCACATAGTATGTTTGAGAGTGAAAATCAAAATTTAGATCTTGTAACTACAATGACTCTGGCTGATTTTGCCTGTAACAATGCAAATGGTGCTGTTAAAAAAATATTCCCTGAAGTTAATATTGGTAAAGTCAACATACACTGCGCTAGTGGTAAAGATAGGACTGGTATTAGCCTCACAGATGCAACAAACAAAGCTGTTAGTGAAAAACTTGGGCTTAGCGAAGAACAAGCAAGAGAAAATTTAAAAACACAAATTAAAGGAGGGCATACTCAAGAATTAGCATCATTAAATGGTGGGACTCCTGGATGTCATGGAGTAAAATCAGATTCAAAAACCGCTTTATCTGAAAAAAACCCTCTTGGTACTTTAGTTGAGGAACCTGCAGGCTTTAATAAAATTAAAACTAAAAAAAGTATAGGAGATAAAGTAAAAAATTTCTTTAAAATTGCAGCTATTGTGGTAGCTGCAATTATAGCTTCACCTTTAATTATAGCAGCTGCAGTTATTACTACAGCAAGCTATTCAGCATACTTTGGAGTAAAAAATATGAGTAAATACAGCCCTAACCAAGATGATTTAGATAAAATGAAAGATGTATCTACTCTAAAACAACCATTAATTGAATCACCTGATAAAAGCTTATCCCAAAATCAAAAACAATCTCTTGGACCTCATACAGACCAAATATTAAAAAAACGCATCATTTCTCACTCTTTAGATAATGGAAGAGGAGGATAATAAAATTCACAAATGGTGTTCCCGACAGGATTCGAACCTGTGACCTTTGGATTAGGAATCCAACGCTCTATCCTGCTGAGCTACGGGAACAAATTAAACATATGATAATTAATTATATAAAGAAATACAATCTTAATTATAAAATAATAATCTCTTTTTGATAAAAACTAAGTATCTTACAAATCACTTTTTTATTTGAATAAATATTAGACACACATCTTTTATAAATATTAAGCTGCTTTGAATATTCTGAAGGAATATTATTTTTCGAAATAGCTTTAGACTTATCAGTTTTAATTTCAATAATCTCAATTTGTTTCTCTTTAATTATGAGCTTATCTATTTTTAAAATTGCTTTACTATTTTTTGCCAAATTCGCAATACTTACTTCAGAAAATACATTTCTAGCAAAAATATTGGGAAATTTCTTTAAAATATCTGCTGTAATTTGTATAATCTCATTTACATCATTTTTAGGCAATAAATCAAAATTATCATCGTATGCCAATGATGTAATGTACTCTTCTATATCTGTTTTACATATTTTGGCAATATCACATAAAATTTTGTGTATAAAATTTCCTCTAATCACAGCTATATCAGAGAAAATTTGCTCTTTAGTAGAAGCAATGTCATTTTGCTCAACAGCATTTGAAACGTAATTTTCATTAAAATAATTAGGGATATTATTATCCTCGCATTCTAGTTTATCAAAAATATACTTTGGTTCTTTAATTTTTAGATCTGAATATTTTATAAAATTCTCTCCTAGAGCATTTTTTGCAATGTTAAACCAACTATCTTTTTTATTTTTACCTTCCCCAAAAATATATAACTCACTCTCAGCACGTGTCATTGCAACATAAAGTAATCTTAAACTTTCTTTTTTAAGTTCATTTTTTCTTTCATTTTGAATTTGATGAATTTTTTTACTCTTATACTCATTAAAATTAGGTATAATGAGATTATTTTTATACCAAAAATAACTTTCATTTGGCATGTTTTCAGAATCTCCAGCATCAGCTAAAATAACAATAGGAGATTGCAATCCTTTTGCCGAATGAACAGTCATAAGCTTTATACCATCCAAATTACTATTGTCTAATATAATTTCAGAATTATCTTGAATCCACTCAATAAAAATTTGTTTATTGCCTAATAATAATTTCTCAAATTCTGAAACTTTCTCAAGAAAAATATCAATAATTTCATGACAATTTCGTCCAAACTCTTGGTAAAAATTCTTTATAAATTTATAACTATATAGCAACTTATTGTAAAAACCATGTAATGATTCTTCTTCAAAATCGCATTTAAATTTTATTAACTCTTTAGCAACTTCTGGATAAAAAATTTGAACTCTATCCCAGATATTTTGATTATTTCTATCAAATGATAATTTAAAAATATACTTCTCACTAAATTTAAAAAATACTGACTTTAATAAACTAACTAAATTCAAATTATCCTCAGGCAATAAGAAGAATTTAACGATAGCAAGCAAATCAAGAATAATTAGATCATCACTAAAATTTATTTTACAAGAGTCTGAAACTGGAACATTATTTTGCTTTAAACTATCTTTCAAATATTTCATTTTTTCACATCTTTTCCTAAATAAGACCATAATGTCCTTAGGAATCTTTTTTTCACTTGTATTTTTTTGATTTAATAAGTTAATAATAAAATTTGATATTTCTTGTGAATTTAAAAATTTAGTATTTATATATTCATCATCTTTTTTTGGTATTTTCCAACCTTCATCTTTTTTAACTACTTTATTGCTATTGGGTAATTGCTCTATAATCTTAACTATCCCCTTACCTTCTTTTATTGCTATATGCTTAAGTTTATCAATAAAACTAATAGAATTAAAAACTTGATCGACACCGTAAAATATTTCTTTTTTTGAACGAAATGAGTAATTTAACTCCAAATAGTCCCATGATTTAGATAATTTAATAAATTCAGTTTTATAAAATTTATTAACTTGTAAAAAATATTCTGGATCAGCACCTTGAAACCCATAAATTGATTGTTTATAATCACCTACAATAAAGATTGATGAATTATAACTATAAATGCTTCTTATAATTTTCTCGATTAAATCCCACTGAAATTTACTTATATCTTGCGCTTCATCAATTAATATATGGTTAAATGCTAAATTTAAAGAATATAAAAATGCTTCAATATCCTGGACTTTATTTAGTGCTTCTAATGTTTCTATTATCAAATCATCATATTCTAAATAACCAAAATTATGTTTCAATTTTTCATATTCAATAATAACTTCATTTAAAATAATAATAATAGCTTGCATTAATTCAGCTTGCTCTTGTGAAGATTTTTTCTCTAAAAATTCGATTATTCTGATTTGTTCAGCCTTATATTGCTCAATTAAATCTGGATTATCCTCTCTTATTTTTTTGTCAAAAGGTATTCTGCTTCTAGGAAGCATAGCTTTAGTTAAAAAACAATTTAGATAATCATGAAAATTATCCTCTTTAAAGCCATTATCTCCTTCGATCCAATTAAAAATAATATTTAATACATCATCTTTTTCACATATATTAAGTATGTTTCTAAATTCTGTATCCGTATTATTAAAAAATTTGTTTAATAATTCAGTTTTTGATACACTTTTTGTATTATAAAATTCATATTGCTCATTAATTAAATCCTTAATTGAAGCTTTTGAATTTATAAATTCAAATACTTTTTGTTTCTGATAAAGAACGTCCTTTAGTAAATTTAATAAACTATAATAATCATATTTTACTGAAACTTTTATTAACGCAATATCAACTTCTAATTTATGTTTTGATGAATTAATCACCCTATCTAAAGCATTTTCCATAAGCTTTTTTCTTGAATAATCATCAATAATCTTTAAATCATCTATGTTATCTTCATCTAAAAACTTCAATTGATTTAATAGATCAACACAGAAAGAATGTAATGTTTGAATTCTAAATTTATCTAAGTTATCTAAACAGTGATTATAAAGCTCTTTAGCTCTCAAGATTTGATTATTAGTAACTTTATCATTAAGCAATATTAGCAGATACTCTTTTAGTTTATTATCATTAATTAAATGCCATTTTTTCAATTCATCTTTAAGTCTTTGCATCATTTCACCAGCAGCAACATTAGTAAATGTTAGACATAAGATATGCTCTATTTTCTCATTATTCAGCAGAAGCTTTAATATTCTATCAACAAGTGTTTTTGTTTTCCCAGTCCCAGCTGAGGCAGCAAGATAAACATTGTTTTTAGGATCAGACGCAATATTTTGAATATTTAACGAAGAAGAATTATTTTTAATCATTTATTTTAATTGAATTAATAAATGCCTACTTGCAATAATTGAAGTTAACATTTAAATTAACAGACGTAAAATTATATAAACTATATATTTAATGAATAAAACTAACTTTGCAATAAATGGCGTTGGAAGAATAGGAAAAAATGTTTTAAGAAGGTATATCGAAGGTGATTATCCAAATTTAAATTTGGTAGCTGTAAATTTTGGAGCATCCAACATAAAATCAAAACTTCATTTGTTAAAATATGACTCATTACATGGAATTTTTAACTCTATCGATCAAATTGAAGAAGATAAGATTATTATAAAAGGAAAATCAATTAAAATAATTAAAGAACACAATTTAAATAATATTAATTGGGCACAATACAATTCAGATCTAATTTTAGAGTGTACTGGAAAATTCAATAATAAAGAATTATCATCGATACATATAAAGCAAGGGGCAAAAAAAGTTATAGTCTCAGCACCATGTAAAGATGCTGATAAAACAGTTGTTTTTGGTGTTAATCACAATATCCTCTTCAATAATGACAAAATTATTTCAATTAGTTCATGTACTACAAATTGTTTAGCACCTATTGCCAAAATCCTTGATGACAATTTAGGAATAAAAAGCGGCTTTATGACTACAATTCATTCATATACTAATGATCAGCGTATTATTGATGGTGGACATAAAGATTTAAGAAGGTCTCGAGCTGCAGCATTATCAATGATTCCAACATCAACAGGAGCTGCTAAATCAATAGGGTTAATTATACCTCATTTAAACGGCAAATTAGATGGTGCTGCAATAAGAGTTCCTACACCAAATGTTTCAATGATTGATTTTAGCTTCATATCCAACAAAGAAACTTCTGAACAAAATATCAATAATATAGTAAAAGAAAATGCAAATAATAATTATAAAAATATAATTGATATTGTTGAGGAGAAATTAGTTTCTATAGATTTCAATCACTCAACTAGTAGTGCAATCTTTGATATTAATGAAACAAAAGTAGTAAATAAAAATTTCTGCAGGATTGTTTCTTGGTATGATAATGAATGGGCGTTCTCATGTAGGATGCTTGATGTTGCAAATTTTATAGCTAAATTATAACTAAAATTAACATGAAAAATATTAGTTTTAAAGATATATGCAAAGACGATATAATTGGTAAGAAGGTTTTTTTAAGATGCGATCTTAATGTGCCATTTGATAATAATGGCGTGTTATTAGATGATACTAGAATTAATAATATTATTCCAACAATAAAATTTTTATTAAAATACAATTGCAAAATTATTTTAGCAAGTCATTTTGGCAGGCCTAATGGAGAATACAAAGAGGAGTTTTCACTAAAAAAACTAATTCCATACTTGCAAGAGTATTTAAAAGTAAATGTTCTCTTTATAAATGACATCTTATCCAGTGATAGTATTAAGCAGGTAGATAACCTACAAAGCAACGAAATAGTATTACTAGAAAATCTAAGATTTTACCCTGAAGAACAAATAAATAATACTACATTTGCTAAACAATTAAGCAAATATGCAGATATCTACATCAATGACGCATTTTCGTGTTGCCATAGGGAGCATTCTTCCATATGTGCAATTACTAATTTTTTACCTTCTTATCCTGGCTTATCGTTAATGGAGGAGTTAAAAAGCCTAAGTTTAATTTATAATGATAATTACAAGCCTCAGACACTAATTATTGGTGGGAAAAAAATTTCAACAAAGATAAAAGTATTAAATCATTTAGCAAATAAAGTTGATCGCATATTTATTGCTGGAGCAATGGCAAATAACTTTTTAAAAGCTTTAGGTTATGAAGTTGGAAAATCATACTTCGAAGAAGAATACCTTAATGAAGCTAAAAATATCTATGAAAATTATAAACAAAAGATAGTTCTTCCACATGATTTTGTTGGAAAAAATAATAATAAAATTTTTATAAAAAATATAAAAGATATAAATAAAGAAGATTGTATATTAGACATAGGTATAAAAAGTTGTATAAACCTAGAAAATATAATTGAAAATTCCAAAATTTTAATTTGGAATGGTCCCATAGGTTTTTATGAAGAACAATACTTTTCTATTGGTAGCTTATATGCTGCAAGAACTATAGCATACCACACTAAAAATAATAATTTAGTCAGCATAATCGGGGGTGGTGATGCTGTAGCAGTCGCTAAAATGTCTGGCTTAAAAAATCATTTCTCTTATATTTCATCTGGTGGAGGAGCTTTCTTAGAAATAATTGAAAAAGGAGATTTAATAGGGTTTAAAAACTTAAAAAGGAATTAAATATGAAAAATGCTGTTGTATTATTAAGTGGTGGGTTAGACTCTTCTACAACACTTGCACTGGCAAAAGAAAGAGGTTACGCCACATATTGCATGAGTTTTGATTATGGTCAAAAGCAATTAATAGAATTAAAATCCGCTCGCAAAGTCAAAAATTCTATTGCACCTGAAGCAGGACATAAAATAGTTAAAATAGACTTAAAAACATTTGGAAATTCTGCAATTACAGATAATATAGATGTTCCTAAAAATCGCTCAGAAAAAGAAATTTTAAGCAAAATACCTATAACATACGTTCCTGCAAGAAATACCATATTTTTATCTTATGCTCTAGCATATGCAGAAGTTTTGCAAGCTAATGACATATTCATTGGGGCTAATATACTAGATTACAGCGGATATCCTGATTGCAGGCCTGCATATATTGAAGCATTCAATATTATGGCAAACTTAGCTACATCAAGAGCTGTAGGAGGAGAAAAAATAAAGATCCATACTCCACTTATACAGTTAAACAAAGCTCAAATTATTGAAGAAGGCTTACGACTTGGAATAGATTACTCTATGACCTTATCATGTTATAATCCTGATGAAAATGGATATTCATGCGGAGAATGTGATGCATGTATTTTGAGATTGCAAGCTTTTAAAGAACTTGGCAAAGATGCCCCTATAAAATATATTTCACACAAATAACATGCATGTTAACTCTTCAGCACTTGGTAAGAAATCTATTTATACTGATCAATATAATCCCTCACTATTATTTGCCATTCCAAGAGTGGACAAGAGAAATGAAATTGGTATAGATAATAACAATATGACATTTTACGGATATGACATTTGGAATGCATATGAAATTTCTTGGCTAAGGCCTGATAGAAGACCAGATATTGCTACCTCCGAAATAATTTATTCATGCAGGTCTGAGTATATCATTGAGTCAAAATCTTTAAAATTGTATTTAAATTCATTTAATGGCACTATTTTTAAGTCTAAAGATCATGTAAAAACCACAATAGAACAAGATTTATCTCATAAATTAAGCACCGATGTTATAGTTAAATTAGAAGACATTAATACAGAAGTTACTTTAAAAAACCCTGAGGGAAAAAATATTGATAATTACTATGACAAAAAACTTGATAATTGCAAAATAGAGATAACTGATAAAACCATTGTTCAAGATGAAAAAATATATACTCATTTGTTAAAATCTAATTGTCCAGTTACAATGCAACCTGATTGGGGAACTCTAATAATAAATTATTCCGGTGCAAAAATTAATTATTCAAGTTTAATAAATTATATTATTTCACTAAGAAACTTAAATGAATTTCATGAACAGTGTATTGAAAAAATTTACATGGATATATATAGAAATTGTAAAACATCTAATTTAGAAGTATATGGCAGATATACTAGAAGAGGAGGCATTGATATTAACCCATATAGATCAACTAAAGATACACCTATTCCTGAAAACATAAGAACATATAGGCAGTAAATTTACACTTTTTAAAAAATGGGAAGAAATTTATCTAATCACAAAAGAGGAATAGATGCAGAAAACATTGCAATTACCTACCTAAGCAACATTGGATATACCATTTTTAAACATAGATATAAAACTAAATATGGTGAAATTGACTTAATTGCTTATAAGAAAAATCTACTAATATTCGTAGAAGTAAAAAATAGAAAAAAATTACCTAACTATGATATTATTTTAAACAAACAAAAAACTAGGAGCTGTGAGACTGCAATGTATTTTTTAGCTCAACACAATCAATTTCATAATTTTAATATGAGATTTGATTGCTTTTTATTAGATAGATATGGTAACTTCAAGTATGTAGAAAATGCATGGGACGTTAGCGAATCAAAGCTTATGGGTGTTTTATGATCAATCTTAGCGAATTTAATGGCAAAAAAATTGGAATATTTGGATTAGGAAAAACTGGCACAGGTTGCCTTAAGGCATTACTTAATACAAATGCTCAAGTAACTGCATGGGATAACAATAAGCAAAGATTCTTAGATTTAAAAAATGATATTTCTAGTGACAAAAAAATTTACTTTTCTGATGTCATAGACCCTATTGATGTTAAAAAGCTAGATTTTGTTATCGTTAGTCCTGGTATACCTTATAAATACCCTAATCCACATAAAATATTCACTATATGTCAAAAACATAATATCCCTATAGTAACTGATATTGATCTTTTATTTAAAGCTTGCCCCAAAGCAAATTACATAGGTATTACAGGCACTAATGGCAAATCAACAACAACCTCTCTTACAAATCATATTATACAATCCAATAATTATAAGTCTGCCTTAGGTGCTAATATTGGCATTCCTGCACTTAACTTACCAAATTTCAATAATAATAATGAACATTATATTTTAGAATTATCATCTTACCAACTTGATTTAATGCTCAATTATAAATTTAATATTGCCGCATTATTGAGTATAACTCCAGATCACTTAGATAGATATGAGTCTTTTGAAGATTATAAAAGTGCAAAATTAAGAATTTTTAACAATCAAAAACATAATGATTTTGCAATCATTTCACTTAATAATCACATTAATCAAGATATTTATAACCAACTTATAATAAAAAGAAATCAAACAATAATTCCAACATCTAATCAACAACTTTTCAAAAAAGGTGTTTCTGTAATTAAAGATAAGCTTTATGATAATTATTTTGAAAATCAAGCATTTAACCTAGATTTACCGAGTAGTCTAATTGGTGTACATAATGCAGAAAACATTGCAATAGCATATACTATTGCAAAAGTAATAAAACTGAATTCAAAACAAATTATAAGGAATTTTAGTACATTTATTGGATTGTCACATAGAATGGAATTATTTCTTAAAACTGAAAAATTATCATTTATAAATGATAGTAAAGCAACTAACATTGCCTCTACTAAAGAAGCATTAAGCTCATTTAAAGATATACACTGGATTGCAGGAGGTATTTTTAAAGAAAGAAATCTTGAAGGACTCAATTCAAGCTTAAAGGAAGTAAGACATTGCTACCTTATCGGACAAGATTATGAAAAATTTATTCCCTTATTAAAAAAAAATAAAATACCTTATTCTATTTGCAATAACTTGAAGAATTCTATCCAGGAAATTAAAAATACCGTTAAAAGCGGAACTATATTATTGTCCCCATGTTGTGCATCATTTGATCAATGGAAAAATTTTGAAGAAAGGGGAAATGCTTTTAAAAATTTGATTCTTGAAAATTATTCATGAATAATTAGTTATCCTCTATAGAAATTTTAACTAAATAACTAGATACTATAATTGTTATAGCTATTGTTAAACAAAAAATAGCCCCTAATAGTAGTATATGCAACCAATCATTTGATATATAGCACAATACACTTATTATTATCGTTGGTATGTTAATAAATATTGATATTAATATTTGAGAAACTTTTTTTTGAAAGCTTAGAAGGAAAGAGGAAGAAAAAATTGAATTTACAACTATATTAATAACTGTAAAAATTTTAATAAGTATTAACTGCAAAATATTATAATTATTAAACCCGTAAGACATCAGATCGAATAAAATTGTAAGTGATGTATATAAAGCTGCATAAAATAGAATAGATGCAATAATTTTTGATATTATAAAATATTCTAAAATAATACCAGTTAATATAAACTGTTCAAATAACCCTTTTTTATAGTCATTTAACAGTATTAATTCTGAGGATAAATTTATCGAATAAATAATTAATAATATTTCAATAACCTTAAACGTTTCAAAGTTAATGAAATCTCCTTGTAAAAATTTTAGGATACAAAGAGATGATATAAATAAAAATATACTTGTGAAAACTAGATGCTTATTTTCAAAGAAAACTTTTAGCTGCTTAAAAAATATTAATAAAAAAACCTTATGAATTGGCGCGGTTAAAAATTTTAAATTACTGGTCATTACAAAAATCTTGTAAATTTATCTCTGACATATTTTCTATTTTAATATTTTGATCATGATCTACTATTATTACTATACCTCTTTGCATACATCTTGCTTTTATAAGATTAACTAATATATCTTTCGCTTGGTAATCTAAACTATTAAATGGCTCATCTAACAACCAAATCTTAGCACTACATAACAAAAGTCTAGATAATAAAACTTTTTGTTTAAACCCCTGAGATAACTTATACACCTTGGTATGAATATATGGTTCTAAATCAAAAGTTCTAATGGATGCTGGTATATTCATTTCTTGATCATAAAGCTTGCCCCAAAATTCAAGATTTTTAAGTACAGTACAACTCTCATCTAATACATCAGTTTTACCAATATAAAAAATTAACTGATAAAATTCTCTTAAAGCTAGTTTTATATTAATAGAATTATAAAAAATATCACCAGAGTTTTTAGGAATTAAATTGGCTATTATTTTCAGTAAACTCGTTTTACCAATCCCATTTTTACCTCTAATAAATAAGCAAGAGCCATTAAATATGGTAAATCCTAAACCTGAAAATAATAATTTTTTGTTCCTAACTGCAGAAATATTACTACAAGTCAGCATCTTTTGAAATTTTAATTATTATTAGCATTTGATTTATATTGTTCATATAATCTTGCATATTCTCCGGAATTCAATATCAATTCATCATGATTACCTGACTCTTCAATTTTTCCATCTGATAACACAAAAATAACATCTGCAGATTCTATTGTAGAAAGCCTATGAGCAATAACAATAGTAGTCTTATCTTTTTTCAAATAATCCAATGCCATTTGCACTTTTTTTTCAGAAATAGCATCAAGAGAACTTGTCGCTTCATCAAGAAGTAAAATTGGGGCATTTTTAAGTACAGCTCTTGCTATTGCTAGCCTTTGTTTTTGCCCACCAGAAAGTTTAACTCCGTTTTGTCCAATACTAGTATTATACTGATTTGGAAGTTCAGTAATAAATTCATGTGCAGCTGCAATCATAGATGCATCTAAAATTTCTTCATCTGTTGCATCAAGTTTTCCATATCTAATATTTTCCATTATTGTATCATCAAATAGGTTAACATCCTGACTCACAAAAGCTATATTCTTTCTTAAAACATCTAATCTAATATCATTAATATTTATATCACCTATACAAATATCTCCACTACTTACATTATACAATCTTTGAAGTAAATTTAAAACAGTAGTTTTTCCTACCCCAGAACCGCCTACTAATGCAATTGTCTGACCTTGTTTAATATCAATATTGATCCCATTAAGAATATTTTGTCCAAGTTTATAAGAAAAAAACACATCAGAAAATTTAATATTATACATTTTCAAATCAGTTATAGCCTGAGTTTCATCTATTTTAGCTTCTGGTTCTACATCAAGCATTATAAACAACCTTCTTGAGGCAGCTAATCCCTCTTGCATTAATGCATTAAGCCTAGATAAAGCCTTCAAAGGTTTATATGCTAAAAGTAGTGCAGTTATGAAAGATAAAAATTCACCTGAAGTAGTTTCTTGAAAACCAACGTAAAAAATTAATACTGCTATTACTAAGCCTCCTAATATTTCCATTATCGCCGAAGGAGATGATTCTACATATGCTGCTTTTTTAAATATAGATAAAAATTTATCTATAATAGTTTTTGCCCTATTAATTTCAAATTCCTCTCTACAATAAGACTTAATTAATTTAATATTCTGAAAAGTTTCATCTAATCTAACTGTAAAATCTCCCATTTTTTCTTGCATATTTTTAGAAATTTTTTTCATTCTTTTTCCTAACCTTATTACTGGATAAAATGCCAAAAGAAAAAAAATAACAATAATTAATGTTAAACTAAAACTTTGTTTAAACATCAATATAACTAATCCAACCAAAGTAAAAAACTCTTTAATAATACTAGTATAGATTTCTATTGTTGAATTTTTTAGAATATTAATATCATTTGTAAATCTAGATATGAGATTTCCAGATGGATGTTTTGCTAAAAATTTAAGATCTGCATATATTAGATGTTCATATAGCTCCATTTGTATGTTTGATGAAATTTGCTGCCCCACCCGCTTCATAATTATAGAGTCATAAAATGAAGCTACCCCATTTATAATAAAAATTAAAATCATTACTATAGGTATCAAATAATGCATTGTAGAATTTTTACCTACAATAACATAATCCAAAGCTGGCTGAACAACCCATGCAAGGAAAGTTGCCGCAGATGCTGAAACCAACATGCATAATAAGGCTAATGATAATCTTTTTCTTAGTGGCCTTATGTAATTTTTGAATAACCTATTAAAAAGATACCAACTACTATCGTACTTATTTTCTAATTCTTTTTTCACTTTAAGATGTTACCTTCGTCCAAATTTTCTTAAAAATAGACGAGTTATCGTTATTTTGTTTATTTGTATTTTTCATACCATTATTCC
>NZ_RXFM01000039.1 GCF_003953955.1 Candidatus Aquarickettsia rohweri
CTACAAGAATTCTGTGCCATTTATAAAATGTACTTCTCGGCACATTCTTTTGCTTACAAAATTCATATTTACTTACATTACTTTTTTTATATTCTTCTACTAGCTCTTTCCATTTTTCATTACTTATTCTTTTTTTCTTTTTTTCTAATAGCATCATTAGCCTCTATTTTTTTAGGCTTTTGTTCTACCACTTATTTTTATTCTTGCCTAGATGCCCTTATTTTAGCGCTTACATTGTAAATTAATATTAAATCTTGTAATCAATCATCATAAGATCAAACAACTTAGTCATTACATCTTTCTTTTGTCTTCAAGGGCCAATAATTTCGCAATTGTCCTCACGAGCCACGTGAGTATTATGATTATCCAGCAACCCTACTTATCTGATTTATTTATAGATTGCCACCAATACCTTTTCACATCCTCACAATAACAACTAGATGCACTGTTCAATATGCAAAATCTCATGTTTATCTAATAATTTAAGCAACTGAGACTTCTTTAAGCTTTTTACAATAAATATTGTAATCTGACAAAACAATATATAAAGAATTAACTAGCTTTTCTACCATCTCCTCAGTATGGAATGGATTTGCAGTTATCCTTAATCTTTCCTCACCTTTAGGTACTGTTGGAAAGTTAATACCTTGAACATATATTGAATGATCCTTTAATAAATTTGTGTATACATCGTTACATAATTTAGCATCATTAATCATAATCGAAATAATATGCGTTTGATTTTCTAAAAAACTAATACCTTTATTTATAAGTTTATTCTTCAATATAGATACTATATTTTTTAATTTCTCTCTTTCAGCATTTGATTTTCTAAGATGTTTTATACTAGCAAATATAGCATTTGCTATTGCAGGAGGAAGTGATGTAGTAAAAATAAATCCTGGAGAGTAGCTCCTAATACTATCAACAATTTCATATTTTGAAGCAATATACCCACCTATCACACCATAAGCCTTTGCAAATGTACCTTGAATAATATCAACTTTATCTTGAAACCCTAATTCTTCACATATCCCTGCACCTTCTTTTCCATATATACCAACTGAATGAACTTCATCAACATAAGTTAATGCATTATATTTTTCAGCCAATTCACATAACTTACCAACAGGAGCTACATCACCTGACATAGAATAAACAGCTTCAAACACTATCAATTTAGGACAGTCATAAGGATATTTTTTTAGGATATTCTCTAAATCATCCATATCATTATGCTTAAAAATTACTTTCTCAAGCTTGCTCTCTTTAATACCATAAATAATAGAGGCATGATTATCTTCATCTGAAAATATAACACAATTTGGAATAATTTTAGAAATAGTGGATAATGTAGCTTGATTAGCTATATAACCAGAAGTGAAAACAAGAGCTGATTCCTTATTATGTAGATTACTAATCTCGTTTTCAACTTTAATTATAGAATCACTAGTCCCGGATATATTTCTAGTGCCACCAGATCCAACTCCAAATTCATAAGCACCTTTAGCTAAAGCATCTATAACTATTTCATTTTTACTCATTGAAAGATAATCATTGCTACACCAAATATCAATGTCTCTATTATGCTTTAAACTAAAAGCCTTAACCTTATTAGCAGGATTACCCTTTAATTCAGTAAAAACCCTATACCTTCCTTCACTCTTAATTTTTGAAAGAGCTGAAAGAAAGTATTTTTCCATTTTGTAAAAAAGTTAAATTTTTATATGCTTTTTTTTTCTGCCACCTTATTTGACTTATTTGATTTAGCTAATTTAAGGCCAAGCCCTGCTAAAATAGCAGCATATCCAAAGCATAAATAACAAATACTTGAAGTCTCTTCCCCATGATGATGGTGAATACCAAAACCTGAAGCAATACCAATAGAACTTAATAATAAAATAGTTGGAGAAAAATCAAAATTTTTACCAGTTATTTTTTTATTAATTTTCCCACCAATTATTAAAGCAAAAATAATAATCAATGGAGCAACGTGTAAGAAGTTAATTAGCTTTTCTATCATAATTTAATTACGTTTAAATGTTATTATTCATATGATTAATATATAATTTATACTTTATAATCAAGCAAAATCTAATTTAAAATTAATTAAATTAATCATTTGCAATAATCTCAGTAAGTGTTAATCCAACTTTTTCATCAATAAGGACTATTTCACCTTTGGCAACTAATTTATCATTGACAAACAAATCAACTGGATCACCAGGTTTTTTATCTAATTCAATCTTATCACCTTTATTTAATTTCAATAAATCACTTACCTTAAAATCCGTTTGTCCTAAAACAACTTTCAACCTCATAGGCACATCATAAATAGCCTTAAGATTTAAGTTGATTCCATTTTTATTCTTAATATTATCTGTTTCTGTAGACATAGTACCTTACCAATATAATTAATTATAAATTATTTTTAAAAATTTCTTCTAAATCTTCTTTAACTTTTTTCGTATCCTTCTTTATCACCCCATTACCCAAATCAATTTTGCAATCATTAATACTTATTGAATTATCTTTAATTAATTTTATTTTTATCATTGAATCTTTATGTATATTATTTAAATAATCCTAAATTTGAATAAAATTATCTGGATTAATCATTATTTTAATTTCACTTGTATGAGATAATAATGGTAAATTATTGCTTAAAAATTCTAAAATTGCTTCATTTGGAAATTTTTTGTTTAGTTTTCCTACTAACTTTTCTGCAATTATATAACTTAGTTCAACACAATCATTTGCTAGATTTTCATATTTACTTTCAATCGTCTCATTTATATTAGCTAAATTGGTATCAATTTTTTCTAATATACTATAAGTATTATCTTCCTTTACTTTATCTAAAAGTTTTTTTTGAGCAACTTCGCACTCTGACCACCCCTTATTAAAAGAATCAAGTTTTAAAATTTCAATCTTTTCTTTTGTATAATGATCTTGTTCTACAACAATTTCTTTTTTTGCCAATATATCACTAGTTACTTTTAAATCTTTACCAGTATATTCATCCTTGATATTTTTCTTTGTTGCATTTTCTTCTATACTAATATCATCATTAAAATTATAAAACGTAAATTTTTTTACCTCAAGCTCCTTCATATTAATTTGATTCATTTACAATATCTTTTAAAGTGACTTGTCCTTTATTAATTAATTCCCTTAAAACTACTAAAGTATTTTTTTGAGATAATTCAGCTTCTTCAAATTTAACATTACTAGAATTCTCAATTTCTTCTATTAGAATTTTAGCAGCTCTTGCCGACATATTATTAAAAAAACAATTTTTTATATCATCATCTGCAAATTTTAATGCTTTAGGTAAAATTGATTTATCACAATACCTAATAAGCATCTGCATACCCCTTGAATCAACCCTTTTAATATCATCAAAAATAAGCATATGCTTTCTCACCAAACGAGCTTTATTTTCATCATATTTTTCCAAAAGATTAAAAAATGTATTCTCGTTCTTTTTATCAAAATTATTAAAAATATCTGCAACCACTTGGTTATTATCAATTTCCCTAGATGAATCTGATATTTCAATTAAATCTTTACGCAAAGTATTTTCCAAATTCACTACTACATTTTTACTCACTTCTTCAAGATTTAAAATCCTTTTAATTACTTCAAAAGAAAAATTATCAGAAAATTTAGTTATAATACTAGATGCTTTTTGAGATGGAAGCTTAGATAAGATAAAAGCAACAGTTTGTGGATATTCATTTTTTAAATATTCAACTAATGATTTATCATTCATATTTGATAGTGATTCGCAAACTTGATTCATAGGACTATCAATATTTCTCATGATATATTCTACTTTTTCTTCGTCAAATACTTTATATAAAAATCTCTTTAATTTTGGTAAATGGCCGCCTAATAAGCTTGCACTACTTATTTTATCAGCAAAACAAGATAATATATCCAAAACTATTTCAGTGTCCATTTCTTTTAAATTTGCTATTTCATTTGATATCTTATAAACATCATCATCTGATAATTGCTTTAATATTTTTGCAGCATTATCTTCACTTAAAGTTAAAAGCAATACAGCTGCACTTATAATGTTCTCTTGATTTAAATTGTTTACTTCCATAATAAAACTAATTATTGATATTTATAAAATTTTTTGATCATTATTGATCCATTTCTTTAGTATTTCTGTTGCTTCCTCAGGGTAATTCTCAACCAACTCATTTATTTTATCTAAGATTTGTTTATGTTTCATTCCTACAGGTATTTTTTACCTCCAGATTCTGAATAATCATTAAGAGCAGAAGATGAAAAATCTTTATTATCCATGTTATCCTCACCAGAATATTTATTATTAGTTCCAAATTTTTTAAAATCAAAAAATTTGTTGATTTCTCCAAATCCACTTTTATTAGCTTCTAAAATCTTTGCTAAAATTGGTCTAAATATTAACAATATAACAAGAATAACGATAACACCAATCATTCCCATTTGGATTAAATTTTTTAAATTATCATCTAGCCAATTAGCTTTCTGAATATCTTTTTCAAAATTATTATCTATAAATTTTAAATTAACAATTTCTATTGTATCACCTCTATTTTGATCATAACCTATAGCAGATTTCACTAAAGCCCCTAATTTTTCTAGTTCTTCATCACTCCTCTTTTCATAAACATTACTTTTAGATTTTTCATCATAAACATAATAACCATCAATTAAAATCCCCACAGATAGTTTTTCAACTCCACCTTCATCTATAATTTTGTTTGTTACAGTTTTAGATATTTCATAATTTGTAATATCATCTAATTTACTTTTTTTCTTAAGTATTGAATTAGAGTTATTTAATTGCTGATTTGAATTTGGAATATTATTTGCAACAGAAATACCATCACCATCATTTTCATCATCTTCTTTTTCTTCACTAACTTTTTTTGATCTGATCACCTGACCATCAGGATCAAATACTTCAGATACCATAACTTGTCTATTAGTGTTGATTTTAGCCGCAACATTTACTTTAACTTTCCCAATACCAACACGACTTTCTAGTAAATTTTCTATTTTTGATTTAAGCTTTTTCTCTACTAAATTTTGATATTCAAATGATTTAAATTCAGAATTATTATCATTAAATAATCCATTATCTTCAGAACCTGGTGCTTTTAAAGAACTACCTATACTATCAATTATACTTATATTATCAGAAGATAGATCAGGTACGGCCTTTTCCACTAAATTAGTAATTGCTTTAATTTCATTTTTTGAAATAGATTCACCTACTTTTAATTTTAACATAATAGATGCTGATGGCGTAACACTTGATTTAGAAAACAACTCTTTCTTTGGTAAAACCAAATGCACTCTTGAATTTTCTACTTGTGACAAACTGTTTATAGTTCTAGATAACTCACCTTCAAGCGCTCTTAAAGCATTTACATTATTTAAAAACTGTGAGCTACTAAGGCCGTTTTCTTTATCAAAAATTTCATATCCAACTAAATTTCCTGATGTTATTAGACCTTTTTGAGCAAAATACATTCTTAATGACAAAACCTTATCAGCTGGCACTAAAATTTGAGAATTTTTTGCACCAACTTGATAATTAATACCCATACTTTGAAGCTTTAAAGTAACAATATTTTGATCTTGTTGTGTTAAATCATTATATAAAGGGCTGTATATTGGCTTAGATAAACTAATAACAAAGTATACTAAAGCAATCAATACAGCTAAAGTTGATAAAGAGAATAAAACTAATTTATAAATTCCAAGTTTTTTTAAAAAATCCATTTAACACACGCCCCACTACCGTCAAAAATCTAAAGAAAAAACCTACACCTTAGATTCTACAATTACAACTAAAATATGTTAGCAATTTTAAATCTATAAATCCAGAAATTTTTTGTATCATTTTGGATTTATACCTTAGCATAACATCAATTATAGCCTAATATTAAAATTTATTGTATATATAAGTTCTTATAGTAACATTTAATTCAAAGCTTTGCTTAAAAAAGAATATAGGTTTAAAAACTTTTTTAAAAAAATTTTAAATCATAGTTTTTTTCTGTTATCTGTAACAAAAATAATTCAACTCTATTTATTAATTGTATTTATCACTTCAAAAATAAAATTAAATATAGATGATGAATCAATTAAGATCTTGAAGTCAAATAAAGTTTGTTTTTTAAGCTTATGGCATGGAAGAATTTTAATTTTTCCTAAAATTATGAAAAAATTTGGAAAATTTAAAGTATTAACTTCCTTACATAAGGATGGAAAATATGTTGATCAATTTGTAAAGCTTTATAATCATGATACTATAAGAGGATCCAGCTTCAAAGGAAGTTTATCTGCAACAAAAGATATAATAAAATCTATACAACAAAATGAACGAATAGTAATCACACCTGATGGACCTAGAGGCCCTAGGTATAAAGTTAATAGTGCTCTTACAAATTTAGCAATAAAATTTAATATACCTATTATTTGTTTATCATTTGCTGCAACAAGATCTAAAACTCTTAAAAGCTGGGATAATTTTACAATCCCTTTACCTTTTACTAAAATTTTAGTAAATATATCTAAACCATATAAATTTAATAATACACAAAACAATGAATTAGAAAAAATAATGATAAAACAACTAAATGACTTAGATCATCAAGTATCTTTAAAAAACAAAAATGTATAGAACAATATATAAAATTATTTCATTAATTGCATCTCCTGTAATTATTTTTTATATGTTTATTAGGTTGATTAGAGGAAAGGAAAACACCACAAGTTTATCTCAAAAACTTACTATTAAATTTGCTAACTATCCAAAAAACAAACAAATAATTTGGTTTCATGCCGCAAGCGTAGGAGAAACTAATATGGCTATTGCACTTATTAAAATTATTTCAGATAAGAGACCTGATTTACATATATTGATGACTACTGCAACACTTACATCTGCTAAAATTTTTAAATTAGAAAAATTGAATAATACAACTCATCAATTTTTACCAATTGATTTAAATTTTATTGTTAAACGATTTATTAACTATTGGAATCCTAAAATTGTAATATTTATTGAATCAGAATTATGGCCAAATTTAATTGATCAAATTAATACAAAAGATATTCCCATGCTCCTATTTAATGGTCGATTATCAGATTCCTCATTTGCTATGTGGAGTAAGTATAAAAACTTCACAAGCTCAATATTAAGAAAATTCTCTGTAATATATACAGCAAGTCAATTAGATTATAATAGATTTATAACTTTTACAAAAGATAATGTTGAATATATCGGACATTTCAAGTACTCATCTCCATCTTTATCTTATTCAGATACTTATGTAAAAGAATTAAAATCTAAACTTAAAAACAAAAATGTTTTTGTTGCAGTCAGCACTCATGATGGAGAAGAGAAAATTATCGTTAAAATTCACAAAGAACTTAAAGAAAATATTTCCAATATATTTACTATTATTATTCCCCGCCATCCATCAAGAATACAAGAAGTAATTTCTTTATCTGAAAATTATAAATTAGATTATATAACTGATATTAAAGATTTTAAGGATGAAAATGATCTTTTATTAATTTCAGCATTTGGAATATTAGGCAACTTTTTTGAAGCCCATGATATAATATTTGTTGGCGGATCTTTTGCTAACATTGGTGGACATAATATTTTAGAACCTGCAAAACAAAATTGTGCAATTATTGTAGGACCTTATACATCAAATTTTAAAGATCTAATAGATGAATTTGTTAAGCATAAAGCAATCATTACTACACAAACTACTCAGCAACTTAAAAATGAATTACAAAAATTATTCAATGATTCTAAATATAAAGAACAACTTATCAAAAATTCAACAAAAATAATCAACAAACAAAAAGATGTTTTTAAAGTTGCACTTAACACTATTTATGAATATCTAAAATAATACTATAATTTTAATCAACATAAAAAGCATTTTAGATTAATTTTTTATATACTGAATAATTTCAAATTCACTTAATTCATTTAGATATTCTTGTAATTTTACCATTCCTATACATGGCCTTGCACCAAATTCACTTAATTCACCTGATAATATTTTTTTAGCTAATATAACTGAAGGTACACATGGAATTTGTATTCCAGAATCATTTTTTGCTATAAGAAACCATTTACGCTCATATACTTGATTAAATTTATCTTTACCTTTTATAATCATATGCATGCCTCCATTATCAGTACCAAAAATGTTAAAAAAATTACTTAATTTTAACAAAAAATCAGCATATTTTTCTAAATTTATTGATAATCCCACTCTTTTTAACCAACTCAATGCCCAGGCACTTAGATGTAAAAAACTACTTTCAATACCAGCAGAAAATTTAATTACTTTTATACCATATTGTTTAGGAAATATATCCAGATCTGGAACATCACAATTTGCCATCCAACGCTTACCTAATTCTGGATATTTTTGCCTGTAAATATCTTGCCAACCATATACTAATTTATTACTGTTGAAAGATGATTTTAATGGCTTTCCAAGATAAGTTAAAATACTTGTTAATGTACTACGACCCCGTGGAGTTCTTTGACCTGGTGTTATTCCGTAAATTAAAGAATCAATTTGAGAAAATTTATTTTTAAATTTTTCTACAACTGCAGATGATAAGCAAGGAACAGTACTAGCACCACTTATAACTATTGTATTAGCTTGTTTTGCTAATTTGTCTAATTCAATAATTCTGCATACAAAATCACGTCCATCAGCAATATCTATATAATGCACTCCTTGTTTAATACAACTCTTTGCAATTGAATAATCAGCTTTTTGAAATGGTCCACAAGTATTTATAACTATTTTTGGCTTTATTATCTTAAGATAGCAATCAAAGCTTGTATTTACATCAAATATTGCTTCCTTCACATTTAATTCTGCTGCAACTTTTTTTGCTTTCTCTTCATTCCTACCAGCAATAGTAATATCTATTCCAGCCCTTACTAATTGTTCAGTAATTATCTTTCCAAAATTACCATAGCCACCAAGAATAAGAATTTTATTCATATTATTTTAAATTTACCATTATAGTCTAAAATCTTTCCAAAACATGAATGAATAATTACTAATGATAATTTAAAATTATTTTCATCAATTGCCCTTTCTTCTGCGTATACTTTACCAATTAATAAACTAAGTGGTATAGGAATAAATTTGCCAAATATATGCCAAACATAACATTTATGCTTTATCTTAACTTTATTTCCATCAAAAATATAATAATAACTCAATACTATACCAAACCTCACAATTTCAACTATAATATTATCTTTGCTTGCTGTAAATTTTGAACAAAATATATATGGATTATGTTTTGAAAAATTAAAATGTCTTTCTAAAATATAACTCTTTGAATATTCTTTACTTTTTGCATAAACCCTCGTTGGAATATTAGTTCCTTCATAAGGCACAAATACTTTAAATAGTTTTAACAAAGGTACTAATATTTTAAAAAATTTAGAAAATCTAATATTCATATTACCGTCAAACACAAGTATATCTTTTGAATACTGCCTATTAGAATAACGTTTTTTTAATACTACTGGCATATTATTATATGATATTATATGAACCTTTAAAAATTACTTTATATATAGGCTCACTATCATGTTTTATTTTCTTAACGCCAATTATTATTAATAAACAAAGACGAACAAACTTTAAAATAGGATAAATTAATTTCAATAACACTTTTGATTTAAATAATTTGCTGTTTATTTTATTAAATAAGTCAGATTGACTGCTAAACATCGCTAATATACACATTCCATCTTCACCATAATAAAATTGTTCTCGATATTTTACTATCAAACCTTCATTTAAATTATATCCTTGTTTTTTAGCTTCTAAAATTAATGGCTGACTAATTCTAGCATTTATAATAACAAGTTCACCAATAGATTTACGAATTTTTAGCATTTGTGCTATATTTTTATAAATAGGACATTCTCCATCATAAATTAAGTATACCACTTCCTGATTATACTTTACCATGTATGATGCTTTATATTTTATAAATACACTTAAACTAAAACTACCCTATTTACAAATAAAAACAAAATTTTTGTTTCATTTTGATTTGCACTCTAGTCATTGCGAATAAATTGTATATTTGTGTAGCAATACAAAAATACATCAAAAAAACGTAATCAATATCACTGGATCACCACACCACTTCCGTAGCTCGTGATGACTGTCAAGAAAAATGTTAGTTCATAATTTCAAGATTTGCTATAAATTTATACCTTTTTATCTGCTGTTCAGGTCAACCTATTACTTATTAACCTAAATTATACTAAATAAATGTTAAGATTTTTATCTAGTTACTAGTATGAATTTCAATTTTGTAATTACTAATAATTTTAAACAAAATTTCTAGATAAGTAAGCGCTAAAATAAGGGCATCTAGGCAAGAATAAAAATAAGTGGTAGAACAAAAGCCTAAAAAAATAGAGGCTAATGATGCTATTAGAAAAAAAGAATAAGTAATGAAAAATGGAAAGAGCTAGTAGAAGAATATAAAAAAAGTAATGTAAGTAAATATGAATTTTGTAAGCAAAAGAATGTGCCGAGAAGTACATTTTATAAATGGCACAGAATTCTTGTAG